>JAQVDF010000057.1 GCA_028698405.1 Phenylobacterium sp.
GGATGTCGTCCACCGGCACCAGCCGGCCGGAGAAGGCGTAGCTGTCCAGCCGGTCGACCACCTCGTTCAGCGAGTAGAGGAAGGTCAGCAGGAACTGGGCTGCCGCGGCCACCGACTTGGAGACGTTGCAGATGGCCACGATCGAGGGCTTCTCGATCTTCTCGCGTTTCCAGACCACCTCGAACGGCACCCCGCCGTAACCCATCGAGCGGCGCAGGGTGCGGCGCACGTCGAGGTGACCCTTCTTGGCGCGGTTGCGGCGGCGGCTGTAGCGGTCGGCCAGGCGCTTGGCCATCTTCCGCACCAGCGCCTGCATCATCATCTGGTCGACCGGGTCGATGCCGCCCTCGGCGTTCAGCGCCTTCCGGGCCAGCAGCTCCTCGCGCATCTTCTGGCCGGAGCCGGCGGCGTAGAGGTCGTGCTGGCGCTCGACGTAGCGGGTCGCCTCGGCCATCAGCCCCTTGCGGCGCTCCTCCAGTCGCTTGGCCAGACCCTCGCCGTGCTCGGTCTGCAGACGCTTGGCGGCGGCGATGATCTTCTCGATCTCGGCCAGCCCCATCTCCTCCAGCAGCCGCCGGGTCATCCGGCTGCGCTGGGTGGACAGGCGGATCTCGTTGACCCCGGCCCGCTGGGCGGCCTCCTCCATCAGCTGGGCCAGGCCCGCGGCGTCGCCCAGCAGCAGCATCTGGGCCAGCGGCGAGCCCTGCACCTCGTCGGGCAGATGATCGGTCCCGCTCTCGCCGCCGTCGCCCTCCTGGGGCTGCGGCTGGGACATGAAGTTGTCGCGCCGGAAGAAGGTCTCGAAGGTGGAGTCGAACCGCTCCACCTCGTCGGCGCTCTTGGCGAGCGTCGCGCACAGGGCGTCCTTCAGCAGGGTGCGGTCGGTGAAGCCCACGGACGCGACGGCCCGGTGGGCGTCGATCGCCTCCACCGGGGAGACGCGCACGTCCGCGGCCCGCAGCGCCCGGATGAACTCCTCGAGGGAGCGCTGCATGACCGGTCAGCCCGCGTTGGCGGGCTTGCGCATCAGCTCGCCGATCTGCGGCTCCACCGCGGCGATGTCCTGCTCGAACTTCAGGATCACGTTCAGCGTGTCGCGGACCAGGTCCGGCTCGAGGCTGTCGGCGTTGAGCAGGATCAGGGCCCGGGCCCAATCCACCGTCTCGGAGATCGACGGCGCCTTGCGCAGATCGATGGTGCGCAGGTTCTGAACGAAGGCGACGAGCTGCTTGGTCAGCGCCTGCTCGATGCCCGGCACGCGGCTGGCGACGATCCGCTCCTCGAGGGACGCGTCGGGCAGCGGGATGTGCAGGTGCAGGCAGCGGCGCTTCAATGCATCGCCCAGGTCACGCACGTTGTTGGAGGTCAGGAACACCAGCGGCGGGGTCTTGGCCTTGATCGTGCCCAGCTCCGGCACGGTGACCTGGTAGGCCGACAGCACCTCCAGCAGGAAGGCCTCGAAGGCCTCGTCCGACTTGTCGATCTCGTCGATCAGCAGGACGCAGCCGTCGTCCTCTCTCAGCGCCTTCATCAGCGGCCGGGGCTCGAGGAAGGGCTCGGAGAAGAACAGGTCGCCCATGCCGTGCAGCCGGTCCATGGCCTCGCCCATCGACTTGGCGTCGGCCAGGGACTCGCCCATGCGGTCCTTGAGGATCTGGGTGTAGAGCAGCTGCTTGCCGTACTTCCACTCGTACAGCGCCTTGGACTCGTCCAGGCCCTCGTAGCACTGCATGCGGATCAGCGGCAGGCCGAGCAGGTTGGCGGTGGACAGCGCCAGTTCCGTCTTGCCGACGCCGGCGGTGCCTTCCACCAGGATCGGCTTCTGCAGGTTGACGGCCATGTAGAGGGACGTTGCGATGCGCTGCGAGGCGATGTAGCCCACGCTGGCGAGGCCCTCGATCAGAGCCTGAACGGACGACAGGGGATCGACGGAGGACGCAACGCGCGCCGCCTGGCTGGAAACGGTCAAAGGGTCAAACTTTCAAAATCTGAGACGCGCGGCGCGCCGGATCGGTTAATTCGTCAATTGTGCCAACCGAGCCTAGGGCAAGGCAACCCTCAAGGACGTCGCGGGTCTGCGGGAGGGCGTTTCTCGGCACCGGCGTCAAAAAAGCACGGGGTGACAGGTAGCGCTACGCGCAACCAGTCACCGGCCCGCTCCTTCGGTGACTGGTTGGCCGCAGGCGTACCGGTCACCTCCCAGTGGCGCTCTCACAGCCCATAAGGCCGGTACGGCCCGGCGATCAGCTGCTCGAAAACGCCCAGGCCCTGCTGCGGGGCTTCGCCGGGCGTCTCCAGGGTGACGCGGGAGAGGGCCTGGATGTGCCAGTTCTCGGGCGCGACCATGTTGGTCTGGGCGAGGACGATGTCCTCGCGGGCCACCGCCAGCTCGCCCTTGTAGCCGCCGTGCCGCCATTCGCCGCCGTAACCGACGCCGCGCATCAGGAAGGTCAGGAAGGGCTCGAAGCCGATGCGCGCCTCGCCCTGCTCGAGCGGGATCGCCAGCCGGGCCGTGCGGGCGTGGCGGGTTCCGGGGATCAGGACGACATCCTCCATCCGCGCGCCGGGCGTCTCCCAGCCTGCGTCGGGGCCCGCCCCGTCGGGCAGGATCACCGCCCGAGTGTTCCAGGGCCGGCCGTCCGGATCGGCGTTGACGTGGAAGAAGACCGAGCGGTCGGAGAAGTTCAGCGGCGTCCACTGCCAGAAGAAGCCGCTCACCGTCTGCGGCACCGGCGGCTGCGGGTCGGGCGCGCCGACCGGCCGTATGCCCCAGGAGCGGTCGCGCGAGCCGAACCAGCCGTCGATCTCGCGCCGCTCGCCGTCGACCTCCACCCAGCCGGTGCAGCGAACGTTCTGGGTCAGGCGGGTGTAGTCCATGAAGGCCCGCGTGCCGTTGCGGCGGATGAAGCGCGGCTCCTCGATCGGGAAGGCGCGGCCCTCGAAGGTGATCTCCGCGGCCAGTCCCTCGGCGGCCTCGACCACGACCTTCAGCCGCTGCAGCGGCTCCAGCACCTCGATGCGGATCGGCCCGACCCGAAGGTCCATGCGGTCCGAGAGCAGCGCCGAGGCGTGCAGGCAGTGCTGCACGCCGCCAGTCACGACGGAGAGGTGGGCGTCGGCCACGTTGAGGTGCGGATAGACCCCGAAGGCGACGGCGAAGAAGGTCTCGCCGTCCGGCGCATAGCCGTTGAAGAAGTAGCGGTCGTAGAAGTTGCGGTCGGTGCCCGCGTAGGCCACCGGTTCCGCGGTCTGGTGGATCGGGTAGTCGTCGCCCTTGGTCAGCATCGTCCTCTCCCCATTCGCGGACGTATTGCCGCCGCGCCTTTTGAGGCAGTATCAATTGAGCCAAGAAAAGAACGCAAGGGAGGCGTCGGCGTCGTTGACGTTGCGGCAGGTCAGGGCGGACCCGATCCAGTCTTGACCGGTGGCGTCACGTGGCGCGGCGTGACAGATGAGCACCACAGACCTGAAGATTCCGAATGACGTAGCGGCAACGCTAGTAAATCCCGCGGCTTATGCGGACCACCGCATCCACGAGACCTACAAGTGGCTGCGAGCGAACCAGCCGCTGGGGATCGCCGAGGTCGAGGGATTCGACCCGTTCTGGGTGGTCACCCGCCACGCCGACATTTTGGAGATCAGCCGCCAGAACGCGCTGTTCCTGAACGGCGCCCGCTCGCCGACCATCACCACCAAGGCCATCGACCAGCGGGTGCGCGAGATGATGGGCGGCAGCCCGCACCTCCTTCGCACTCTGATCCACATGGACGCCCCGGACCATCCCAAGTACCGGGTTCTGACCCAGGCCTGGTTCCTGCCGCAGAACCTGCGGCGGATGGAGGAGCGGATCCGCATCATCGCGCGCGGCGCGGTCGAGCGGATGCTGGCCACCGGCGGGCGGTGCGACTTCGTCAACGAGGTGGCGCTGCACTACCCGCTGCACGTGGTGATGGACATCCTCGGCGTGCCCGAGGAGGACGAGCCCAGGATGCTGAAGCTCACCCAGGAGCTGTTCGGCGCGGCCGACCCGGAGCTGCGGCGCAAGTACGAGGAAGACACCGACGAGGCCAACCAGCTGCGCCAGGGCGTGCTGGCGGACTTCTTCAACTACTTCAACAAGCTTTCGGCCTCTCGGAAAGCGCAGCCCCGCGACGATCTCGCCACGGTGATCGCCAACAGCGAGATCGACGGGCGGCCGATCTCCGAGTTCGAGGCGATGAGCTACTACATCATCGTCGCCACCGCCGGGCACGACACGACCTCGTCCTCGACGGCCGGCGCCCTGTGGGCCCTGGCCGAACGGCCTGGCGAACTCGCCAAGGTGAAGGCCGATCCTTCGCTGATCCCGGGACTGGTGGACGAATCGATCCGCTGGACCACGCCGGTGAAGACCTTCATGCGCACGGCGGCGGAGGACACCGAGTTCGCCGGCCGGCAGATGCGCAAGGACGACTGGCTGATGCTCTGCTACGCCTCGGGCAATCGCGACGAGGCGGTGTTCGAGGATCCGTTCGAGTTCCGCGTCGACCGCAGCCCGAACCGGCACCTGGCGTTCGGCTACGGCGCCCACGTGTGCCTCGGCCAGCACCTGGCCAAGCTCGAGATGCGCATCCTCTGGGAAGAGCTGCTTCCGAAGATCGATCGGCTGGAACTGGCCGGCGAGCCGAAGATGAGCGAGGCGGCCTTCGTCAACGGCCCCAAGACCCTTCCGGTACGGTTCGAAGCGGCTTGACCCACCCCCTTGAGCCCCGCCTGGCCGCTTATCTGGCCGGGAAGATGCCGCATGCCGAGGACCTGGCCGTCGACCAGCTCAGCCGCATCTCCGGCGGCGCCTCGCGCGAGACCTACCGCTTTCGCCTGATCTGGCGGGAGAGGGGCGAGCCGCGCGAGCGGCGGCTGATCCTGCGTCGCGACCCGCCGGCCAGCCTGATAGAGACCGAGCGGCGCATCGAGTTCGAGGCCTACCGCGCCTTTCGGAACACGCCGGTGCCGGTGCCCGAGATGCTCTACCTGGAGGAGGAGAGCGACGCTCTCGACCACCCCTTCTTCATCGCCGAGGAGATCAGCGGCTATCAGGCCGGGCCGGGGACGCTGTGGACCGAGCCCTACCTCGGCTGCCACGCCAGGCTCGGCCGGCGAAAGTGGGAGATTCTGGGCGAGATCTCCAAGGCCGACCCGCAGGCGCTGGGGATGACCGCCGTCCTGCCGGCGGGGGCGCCGGAGGACTGCTGGCGCCGCGAACTGGACCACTGGGAAGGCGTGCTCGACGCCGACCAGACCGAGCCTCTGCCGATCGTCCGCGCCGCGATCCGCTGGCTCCGGGCCAATCCGCCGCCGCCGCCCGCCAGGCTGAGCGTGGTGCACGGCGACTACCGGACCGGCAACTTCCTGTACGACACCGAGGGCGGCGTGCACGGCATCCTCGACTGGGAGATGTGCCACCTGGGCGATCCGCTGGAGGACCTGGGCTGGAGTTTCAATCCGGTGTGGAGCTTCGGGCGCGAGCTGGTCGGCGGCCTGCTGCCGCGGGACGAGGCCATCGCCGCCTGGGAGGCCGCCAGCGGCCTGAAGGCCGATCCGGGCGCCCTGCGCTGGTGGGAGCTGATGGGCTGCGTGAAGGGTCAGGCGATCTGGATCTCGTCGGGCAAGGCCTGGATCGACGGCGGCAACCGCGAGCCGATCATGGTCTATCCGCCCTGGGCGCTGCAGAACGCCCAGGACCGGGCGATCCTCAAGGTGATGGGGCGGCTATGACACCCAAGGTTCCCGAGGTGATCGCCGAGATCGCCGGTCTGATCGGACGCAGCCTGGTTCCCGGGGGCGACCCGGCGGAGGTCGGCGCCAATCTCGGTCTCTCGGCCGCGCTGCTGGGCCTGGCCGCCCAGCGGATCGACGGCATGGCCCAGGCTCTGGTGGAGGAGAACCGGGCGGTCCGCGCGCTCCTGGCCCGTGGGGCCGAGCTGTTCGGCGACGACGGCTGGGCCGTGCTTTCCCGCGGAGCGGACGAGAATTTCCGCATCTCCGCGCTCGAGCGCACCAACGCCGAGCTGCGCGGGGCGCTGCTGGCGCTGCACGAGCGGGTGGAGCAGGCCGTGGAAGAAAGCGCGCGGGCGTTGGAGGCGGCGATCTGGGACGAGCTGCGCGCCTCCACCGAGCGCCGGCTGGTGATCGGCTCGCCGGTCTAGGGGCCGCGCCGGTGCGGCGTTTCGGCCCTTGCGGCCAAGCCGCTTATCGACAAGCCGGCCAGTCTCGTCTTTGTTGTCGCCCGCCCGGCGCGCCGGGAATTGAAGCCAACGAATTTCGAAGGGGACGGATTACATGCCACCGAGGATGGCGCCTCAGCCGACGCCAGAGACCCAACATTTCTGGGACGGCTGCAAGGAAGGCGAACTTCGCCTGCAGCGCTGCACCAAGTGCAGCCACAACTATTTCCCGCCCAGGCCCTTCTGCCCGAAGTGCGCCTCGCGCGAGGTCGAGGTGTTCAAGGCCAGCGGCCGCGGCGTGCTGTGGAGCTACGTCATCAACCATCGCCCGCGCCCGGACCTCGGGACCGAGCCCCACTCCATCGCGGTGGTGAAGCTCGAGGAAGGCCCGCAGATGATGACCAACATCGTCAACTGCCCGCAGACCCCCGAGGCGCTGCAGCTCGACATGCCCGTGCAGGTCACCTTCCACCCGGTGGAGGGCACCGCCCTTCCCCTGTTCGAACCTGTGAAGGGCTGATCCGATGAAGCAGAAGACCGTTGCGGTCGTCGGCGCGGCCGAGACCACGCGCCTGGGCAAGATCCCGGACATGTCGGTGATCCAGCTTCACGCGGACGCCGCCCTCAACGCCATGGCCGACGCCGGCCTCAAGCCGTCGGACATCGACGGCATCGCCACCGCCGGCGAGAGTCCGGTGGCGCTGGCCCAGTACCTGGGGATCACGCCCAAGTACGCCGACGGCACCAGCGTCGGCGGCTGCTCCTTCATGCTGCACGTCCGTCACGCGGCGGCGGCGATCAACGAGGGGCTCTGCAACACCGTCCTCATCACCCACGGCGAAAGCGGCCGCTCGCGCGTTGGCGTGGGCCGGTTCCCGATGGGCGGGGCCAGCCTCGTCGGCCAGTTCGAGGCGCCGTTCGGCCCGGTGGGTCCGCCCACCCTCTTCACCGTGCCGGTGCTCCGCTACATGAAGACCTACGGGGTCACCGAGGAGGACCTGGCCAACGTCGCGGTCATCCAGCGCGAATGGGCGGCCCTCAACCCGCGGGCCAGCTTCAAGGACCCGATCACGGTCGATGACGTCCTCAACTCGGACATGATCGCCTGGCCGTTCCGCAAGCTGATGTGCTGCCTCGTCACCGACGGCGGCGGCGCGTTGATCCTGACCAGCGCCGATCGGGCCAAGGACTTCCCGCAGAAGCCCGTCTACATCCTGGGCACCGGCGAGAGCGTCGAGACCCCGATGGTCAGCCAGATGGAGGACTTCACCTCGTCCAAGGCCTTCCGGGTCTCGGGCAAGAAGGCCTTCGAGGAGGCGGGCATCACCCACGCCGACGTCGATCACCTGATGATCTACGACGCCTTCGCCCACCTGCCGCTGTACGGCCTGGAAGACCTCGGCTTCTGCAAGCCGGGCGAAGCCAAGGACTTCATCAACGAGCGCAACACCGCCATCGGCGGCAAGCTGCCGCTGAACACCAACGGCGGCGGCCTCTCCTACATGCACTCGGGGATGTACGGCATGTACGCCATGCAGGAGTCGATCCGGCAGATGCGCGGCATCGCTCCGGCCCAGGTGCAGGGCGCCAAGATCAGCGTCAGCCACGGCGTCGGCGGCATGTTCGCCGCCTCCGGCACCATCATCTGGTCCAACGAAGCCCCGTAGGCTGGGGCCCCTGGAGACGGGACGAGGGCGCGGGGTCCGACCCCCGCGCCCTTTTCTTTTTCAGGCGCAGGGATGCTCCTCCCCTTGTGGGAGGAGGTGGGCCGCGGATCGGGTCGGAGGAGGGCGCGCGCAGGCCTATCCGGTCGTGGATCCACAAGCGGTCATTTCGGAGAGACCCCTCTCCCGACGCCCTTCGGGCGC
>JAQVDF010000058.1 GCA_028698405.1 Phenylobacterium sp.
GGCGGCGCGTTCACCCGCTCGTTCCAGAGGTTGGTGAAGTAGGCGTGGTACTCCACGAAGATCTGCATCTTCTGTTCGACGCTGTCGATCAGGCCGGCGCCCGGCACGGCGGTGACCACGTCCGACTAGTAGATGAGCTGGCGGCGGTCTTCCTGGGGCATCCCGAACAGGGTGGCCAGGGTCATGCCGGTCAGTTCCTTGGAGACCTTGTCGACCCAGTCGAACTCCTCGCCGATCGGCAGCCCGTCGAGGATCTTGCCGGCCCGCTCGCGGATCAGCGGGGCCAGGATCTGCAGGTTGTGCGGCGAGACGGCGGGGCTCACCGTCTTGCGCTGGATGTCGTGCTTGGGCGGGTCCATCGCGATGAACATCGGCAGCGGACCCTCGTCCCCGGTCTGCTCGGCGATGGTGATGGCCGGCTCCGACGAGAACACCTGGTGATTGGTGTCGACCGCCATGATGTCGTTGTACTTGGTGATCGACCAGTACGGCCCGTATTCGCTCTCGGCCGTGAAGTGGACCGGATCCTCGGCCCGCAGGCGCTCGAAGATCGGCCACATGGCGTCGGCCTGGAACAGCGCCGGCTGGGCCGGGTTCAGCAGTTCCAGCGGGGTGGCGTAGGCCTGCTCTCGCGCAGCCTCGCGGCTCAGTAGATTCCCATCGGCCATCGTTATCTCTCCCAGATCGCCGGACCTTGCTGCTCGAAGATGACGCGTGTGTCAACTTTGAAGCCGGCGTGGCGGCTGAAGTCAGGTCCGCTGGCGCTGTCCGCGGGCCGAGGTTCGACGGGGCGCGCCGACCGGATCGGCCATGTAGTCACGGGTGAGGGGAAGGACATCGGCCCGCTTGGCGAGCTGGATCTGGAACACCATGCAGCCACGATGGCGGAAGCCGAGCTCGCTGAGGGCGAGGTAGAACTCCCAGATTCGGCAGAACCGCTCGCCGTAGTCGCGGGCGATCTCGGACCGACGCGCGGAAAAGCGCTCGCGCCAGGCTTTCAGCGTCTCGGCGTAGTGCAGGCGGAGGATCTCGACGTCGGTGACCCACAGCCCCGAGGCCTCGACGGCGGGCAGCACTTCCGACAGGGCCGGGATGTAGCCGCCGGGAAAGATGTATTTGGCGATCCAAGGCTGGGTGCGCCCGCTCGGCCGGTTGACGCCGATGGAATGGATCACCGCCACGCCGTCGTCGGCCAGCAGACGGGCGACCTGTCCGAAGAAGGCGTGGTAGTTGGGCCGCCCCACGTGCTCGAACATGCCGACCGAGACGATCCGGTCGTAGGGGCCCGTGACGTCCCGGTAGTCCTGCAGCCTGAACTCGACATCGGCGGACAGGCCCCGCTCCTCCGCTCGGGCTCTGGCGGTCGCCAGCTGCTCGGGCGAGAGGGTGATGCCGGTGACCCGGACCGAGGCCTGCTCGGCCAGGCTCATGGCCAACCCGCCCCAGCCACAGCCGATGTCCAGCACCCGAAGCCCGGGGCGAAGGGCGAGCTTGGCCGACAGCCGCCTCTTCTTGGCCTGCTGGGCCTGCTCGAGGGTCATGTCGGGATGCTGGAAGTAGGCGCAGGAGTACTGCAGATCCTCGTCCAGGAACCGGCGGTAGAGGTCCAGGCCGAGGTCGTAGTGATGCTGGACATTGCGGCGCGAAGCCCGCCGGTGGTTGAGCTGCTCCAGCCGGCCGATCAGGCGCTCCATCCAGCCAGGCGCCTTTCGGGGCGGCAGGTTGCGGCCGATCAGGTCCAGCAGGTCCCAGAGTTCGCCGCGCTCGATGACGAGGCCGCCGTCGACGTAGGCCTCGCCAAGCGCCAGCGCCGGGCGCGCCGCCAGGCGGGCGGCGGTTCGATGGTCGCGGACGGCGATGCGCAGCGGCGGGTCGGGATCTTCGCCCAGCATCAGCGTCCGCCCGTCCGGCATCCGGACGGCGAGCGAGCCGGTGCGCACCAATCGCCTCAGCAGGGTCTCGAGCATGGCTCTCTCCCCAACCTCGGCTGCAACGCGCGGGGCGCGGCGGCTGTTCCGCCGGTCGCGCGGCGGGAGATCAGACGCTCACGACGCCTTCTTCAGGCGGGTTGGCGTAGAGGGCGTCCACCAGGGCGGCGCGCCGCTCCAGCGTGGCGCGCTGGTTCACGTAGCCCTTGTCGGTGATCTCCCCTGCGTCGATGGACGGCGGCTCGGTCATCACCATGAAGCGGCCGATGCGGCGGGACGAGCCGCCGGCCTGCGCATTGAAGGCGCGCAGCCGCTCGGCGATCAGCTCCCGAAGCCGGGGCATCGGGTCCGGCCCCAGCGACGGCAGGGCGGCGGGCGAGGGCCAGATCAGCGCCCCGGCGAAGGGCTTGTCCTGCCCGGTGACGACGATGTCGAGCACATAGGGGCTGCAGGCGGCGACGAGGTCGGGCCGCAGGGTGCCCACCGAGACCCAGGTGCCGGAATCCAGCTTGAAGTCCTCTGTGACCCGACCGTCGAAGACGAGGCCCAGCTCCGGCTTGTCCGGATCGAGGAAGCGGGCCGCGTCGCCGAGGCCGTAGAAGCCCTCCTCGTCGAAGGCCTGGGCGGTCTTCTCGGGGTCGTTGTGGTAGCCGCTGGTGACCGTCGGCCCCTTCACCCGCACCTCGAACTTGGTCCCGTTCGGGACAAGCTTCAGGGTGATGCCCGGCAACGGCAGGCCGATCAGGCCGACCCGCTCGGTCGGCCAGTGGACGACGGTGATCCCCTGCGTCTCCGTCGCGCCGTACATGGTGGTCAGCGGGATGCGGAAACCCGTCTCGGTGATCGCCAGGGCCTGCATCCGCTCGTAGACGTCGTCGGACAGCGTCGCTCCGCCGTAGCCCATGTAGCGCAGGTTCTTGAAGAACGAGCGGCGCAGCGCGGCGTCGCGTTCCATCGCCTCGGCCAGCATGGCGAAAGCGATCGGGGCCGAGCCGAACACCATCGGCGAGACCTCGTAGAGGTTCTTGATGGTGGTCTCGAACATCCCCGGAAGCGGCTTGCCCTCGTCGAGATAGAGGGTCGCGCCGCCCCAAAGCGCGCCGTTGAAGCCGATGTTGCCGGCCGAGATGTGGCTCCAGGGCATCCATTCCAGCGACTGCGGCACGAGGTCGGGATCGACCGGCTCATCGCGCAGGCCCTCCTGGCCGGCGATGACCCCGGCGAACATGCCGTGGGTCTGGGGCACGCCCTTGGGCATGCCGGTGGAGCCGGAGGTGAACAGGTATTTGGCCACGGCGCCGTGTCCGACCCTGTCCAGCGCCTCGGCTACGCGCGCGCGCGGCGTGGTCCCGGCGAGTTCGGAGAAGGGGATGGTCCCGCCGCCGCCGTCGACGGTGACGAACTTCAGGGCCGGATCCAGGCTCTTCAGCGCCTCGACGGCGCGGGCGAACATCTGAGAGTCCTGGGCGAACACCACCTTGGGCCGCAGCACGCCGAAGCAGTGCTTCAGCTTGGCGTGGTCCATGGACATCAGCGAATAGGCCGGGCTGATCGGGGCGATCGGCACGCCGGCCGTGTAGCACCCCAGCATCAGGAGCCCGTGCTCCAGCGAGTTCCCGGACAGCACCATGACCACGTCGCCGCCGGTCAGCCCGGCGTCCAGCAGCCACTGGGCGATCCCGTCTGCGGTGCGCTTGGCCTCGCCGTAGGTGACCCCGCGCCACGGGCCGTGGCCCGGCTCGCGCTGCAGGATGTAGGGGCGGTCGGGGTGCTGGGCGGCCTTCTCCGCCAGCAGGTGGCCGATCGACCGTGGCCCTTCACCGGGCGGGTGATTGGAGCGGACCAGCACCGATCCGTCGGCGCGGCGTTCGACCGTGACGTCGGGGCCCTTCTGCGGCAGCGGCTTGAACGGCGGGGCGAGCTGCGCGGCGCGCGCGTCGTCGGCTGGAGTCATGGGCGATCCTCCCTCAAGGACCCTTGTTCTCCGACCGAGCCTATGCCTACGCCACGCTGCTGCAAGGCCGTCGCGACGTCAGCTTACGCAAGGTCAGCCGCTTGATCGGCGCCGCTCACAGGTTTGACGGGCTGCTGTGAAACACTTGTTTGATTTTGCCGGTGGATGGGCCAATGGTGACGGCCACGGGCCGTGGGCGCTCCGCCCCGGCCACAGGTCGCGCTTTGGAGGATGCCCATGACCATGACCGCCGAACGGCCAGAGTCCAAGTTCAAGCTCAATCCACAGGACGAGCTGAACGACCTGCGCATGTCCGACAAGGCGCTGCCGCTCTACAACCAAGTCAAGACCTTCATCCGCGAGGTCGTCCAGCCGATGAGCGAGGAGTTCCATCGCCTGGGCGAGGGCAAGCAGGACATCTGGTCCTACGCCCCCGGCCAGCTGGAGGTGCTGGAAGCGGCCAAGGACAAGGCCAAGGCCGAGGGGCTGTGGAACTTCTTCCTGCCCGACGCCCACACCGGCGAGGGCCTTTCCAACCTCGACTACGCCTACATCGCCGTCGAGCTCGGCAAGAACCCGATGGCCTCCGAGGTCATGAACTGCGCCGCGCCGGACACCGGCAACATGGAGGTGCTGGAGCGCGTCGGCACGCCCGAGCAGAAGGAGAAGTGGCTGAAGCCGCTGCTCGAAGGGAAGATCCGTTCGGCCTTCGCCATGACCGAGCCGGACATGGCCTCGTCGGACGCCAAGAACATCCGCATGCGCGCCACCCTGGTGGGCGACGAGTACGTCATCAACGGCGAGAAGCACTACATCTCCGGCGCCGGCGACCCGCGCTGCCGGGTGATGATCGTCATGGTGCAGACCAGCCCCGACGGCCCGCCGCACCTGCGTCAGTCGCAGATCCTGGTGCCGCTGCCCCATCCGGGCGTGGAGATCCTCGGCCCGATGAACGTGTTCGGCGACCCTGACGCGCCGCACGGCCACATGCACCTGCGCTTCACCGACGTGCGGGTGCCCAAGGAGAACATGCTGCTGGGCGAAGGCCGCGGCTTCGAGATTTCGCAGCTGCGCCTTGGCCCGGGCCGCATCCACCACTGCATGCGCGCCATCGGCCAGGCCGAGAAGGCCCTCGACCTGATGATCACCCGCGGCCTGACCCGCGAGGCGTTCGGCAAGCCGATCATCCAGCTGGGCGGCAACATCGAGATCGTCTCGCGTGCGCGGATCGAGATCGAAGCCATGCGCCTGATGGTGCTGAAGGCCGCCAAGGCGATGGACGTGCTGCCGCGTGACGACGCCCGCATCTGGATTCACATGGTCAAGGCCATGGTTCCCGAGCGGGTCTGCAAGATCATCGACCAGGCGATCCAGATGCACGGCGCCACGAGCGTCTCGCAGAAGACGCCGCTGGCCAGGATGTACACCTCCACCCGCACCCTGCGCCTGGCCGACGGGCCGGACGAGGTGCACCACATGGTGGTCGGCCGCAACGAGGTCCGGCAGTACCGCGAGATGCCGCAAGATCCGTCGACCGCGGCGGTGTTCCGCAACTAGGCCCGGTAGGCTCCGGACCGGCCCCTCCTCCGCCCGCGGGGGAGGGGCTTTCCATGTGTGGGAAAGAGAAAGATGAAGCTCCAGGGCAAGGTGGTGGTGATCACCGGCGGGGCCAGCGGCATCGGCAAGGCGCTGGCCGAGCGGTTCGCCCGCGAGGGCGCGGCCGGCATCGTGGTCGGCGACCTGAACGGGGAGGGGGCCGAAAAGGTCGCCGCCTCCGTCGGCGGAATCGGGCGGAAGGCGGACGTGACCGTCGAGGCCGACGTCCAGCGGCTGGCGCGCACGGCCGAGGAGGAGTTCGGCCGGGTCGACCTGTTCTGCTCCAATGCGGGCGTCGCCGGCCGCGACCTGGACGTGGACAACGCCGCCTCGTCGCCCGACGAGGTCTGGGAGCTGGGCTGGAAGGTCAACGTGATGGCCCACGTCTACGCCGCCCGGGCCTGCCTGCCGGCGATGATCGCCCGCGGCGAGGGCTACTTCCTCAACACCGTCTCGGCGGCGGGCCTGCTCTCGCAGATCGGCAGCGCGGTCTACTCGACCACCAAGCACGCGGCGATCGGCTTCGGCGAGAGCCTGGCGATCACCCACAAGAACCATGGCGTCCGCGTCTCGCTGCTCTGCCCGCAGGCGGTGGACACCCCGATGCTGGGCGGGGCCCGCGGCTCGCAGTCGGTGGACGGGGTGCTGACTCCCGAGGCGGTGGCCGGCCACGTCGTCGAGGGCCTGGACCGCGAGAGCTTCCTGATCCTGCCGCACGAGCAGGTGGTGACCTACATGCAGCGCAAGGCCGGCGACTACGACCGCTGGATCGCCGGAATGGCCCGCCTGAGGGACAAGGTTATGGGCCGCGCGCCCGCGGGCGGCTAGAGAACGGCGTCATGACCTGGGCGCCCTACATCCTCTACGGACTTCCGCACTCGCTCTACACCGGCAAGAGCCGATCCTATCTGCGCAAGCAGGGGGTCCGCTACGTCGAGCGCACGCCGGCCCATCCCGTCTACCGGGACGAGATCCTGCCGGCCATCAAACGTTCGATCATCCCGGTGCTCGTCTGTCCGGACAAAAGCATCGTTCAGGACAGCGTCGACATCCTCGACTACTTCGAGAGGCGGGGCGCGCCGGTCAGCGCCCGCCCGCCGGGGCCGCGCCAGCTGATCGCCGCCCACGTGCTGGAGATCTACGGCAGCGTCGGGATGACCCGGCACGCCATGCACTACCGCTGGTCCTACGCCGACCAGCAGGCCGAGTTCCTGAAGGACGCCTTCGCCGGCCGCGGCGAGGTGATGGGGCGGATGGCCTCCTACCTGCCGGCGCTGGGCGTGACGCCGGAGACCATCCCGGCCATCGAGGCCTCGTATCTGCGGCTGCTCGACATCCTGAACGCCCACTTCGCCGAGCACCCATACCTGTTCGGCGGCCAGCCCTCGATCGGCGACTACGGCCTGCTGGGCCCGCTGTTCGCCCACCTGGGGCGCGATCCGGTCCCCGAGGCGATCATGAAGCAGCGGGCGCCCAGGGTGTTCCGCTGGGTCGAGCGGATGAACGCGCCTGATCTCGACGTGCCGGAATACCGCGATCCGCCGGACGGCTACCTGCCGAACGACGCCATCCCGGAGACGCTGCGCCCGCTGCTCGTGCACGCCGCCGAGGAGCTGTTCCCCGAGCTGACCGACAAGCTCGCGTTCCTGGCCCGGCACGTGGCCGAGCAGGGCTGCCGCCCGGGCGAGCCGGTCAGCGCCAAGCCGCACCAGCGGATGATCGGCAAGGTGGTCACCACCTTCTGCGGCGCGCCGTTCGAGAGCGGGGCCGCGCCCTACACCATGTACCTGTGGCAGCGGATCACCGACGACTATGCGGCGATGGACGCGGCGGCGCAGGCTTCCGTCCGCGCGCTGCTGGACGCCTGCGGCCTGTCGGCCTTCCTCGACGCCGAGCGGCCGTTCCGCGTCGAACGCCGCGATCACATCGAGGTCTGGGGATAGCGGGGGAGGGGTGACAGGCAGGCCTTCGGCCAGCCAGTCACCGGGCGCCGGGCGGTGACTGGTTGCGCGCAGCGCTACCCGTCACCCCTCGCTTTCCGCTAAGCCGCCTTCACGCCGCCGGGCTCGTAGACCGGCGCATCCTCGGGCGCGAGGTAGGCGCGGCCGCGGATGGCGTCGGAAATCTTTTCGGCGATCATGATGGTGGGGGCGTTGGTGTTGCCGCCGACCAGGGTGGGCATCACCGAGGCGTCGACGACGCGCAATCCCTGCAGCCCCTGCACCCGGCACTCGCCGTCCACCACGGCCATCGGATCGCCCGCCGCGCCCATCCGGCAGGTGCCGACCGGGTGGTAGATGGTCTCGGCCGCCCGGCGGATCCAGGCGTCGATCTCTGCGTCGGTGCGCACGTCCTTGCCGGGGAACAGCTCCTCGCCGGTGTACGGCTTCAGCGCCGCCTGGGCGGCGACCTCGCGGACGATCTTGACCCCTTCGCGCAGCGTGCGCCGGTCGGTTTCGGTGGCGAGGTAGTTGGCGAAGATGGCCGGGTCGGCCATCGGATCGGCGCTCTTCAGCCCGATCCGGCCGCGGCTCTCGGGCCGCAGCTGGCAGACGTGGG
>JAQVDF010000059.1 GCA_028698405.1 Phenylobacterium sp.
GTGCACGTTGGTCCACCCGGCATTGTAGCAGACCTCCTCGGACTCGATGCCAGACCAGATCGGCGAGGAGATGATCTTGCGCGGCTGGGCGGCCACGTCGCGGAAGCGGATCTTCTCGTCCTCCTTGCCCTCGGCGAGGTGGGCGTGCTCGCGGCCGGTGAACTCGGAGAGCGCGGCCCAGGCGCGCAGGGCGACCTGGCCGTTGGTCTCCGGCGCCAGCATCAGGATGGTCTCGCAGGCGTCGATGTCGCTGAGCACCCTGGGCCGCCCGGCCGTCGGCCCGTCGGCGACGCGGCCGTTGAGATGGGCGAGGTCCTCGACGTCCTCGGCGGTCTTCCAGTTCAGCCCCTTCGAGCCGTTGCCGAGGGTCTCCAGCAGCGGCCCCAGCGACGTGAAACGGGCGTAGGTGGCCGGATAGTCGCGCTCCACCAGACTGACCTTGGGCATGGTCACGCCCGGGACCGGCTCGCACTCGCCCTTGCCCCAGTCCTTGACCTCGTAGGGCTGGGCGCACTCTTCGGCCGCGTCGTGCATGATCGGCGTGAGCATCAGGTCGTGCTCGACGCCCAGCACCTCGGGGCAGACTTCCGAGAACTTCCTGGCGATGCCGCGGAAGATCTCCCAGTCGGTCTTGGAGTCCCACAACGGGTCCACCGCCGCCGTCAGCGGGTGGATGAAGGGGTGCATGTCGGTCGTGTTGAGGTCGTGCTTCTCGTACCAGGTGGCCGAAGCCAGCACGATGTCGGCGTAGAGGGCCGTGGTGGAGAGCCGGAAGTCGATGCTCACCATCAGATCCAGCTTCCCGGTCGGCGCCTCGTCATGCCAGACGACCTCGGCAGGCTTCTCGCCGCCGGTCTCGGCCAGGTCCTCGCCGATCACCCCGTGCAGCGAGCCGACCAGGTGCTTGAGGAAGTATTCGTGGCCCTTGCCGCTGGCCCCCAGCACATTTGAACGCCAGAAGAAGATGTTGCGCGGCCAGTTCACCGGATTGTCCGGGTCGTGGCAGCTCATCTTCAGCTCGCCGGCCTTCAGCGCCGCGGCCGTGAAGGCGCCGGGGTTCTCGCCGCTCTCCTTCAGCCGCCGGCCGAGCTCGAGCGAGTTGGTCTCCAGCGCGGGCGTCGAGGGCAGCCAGCCCATCCGCTCGGCCTTGACGTTGTAGTCGATGGTGCTGACCGGCCACTCGCCCGTCGGCGCCGTGGGCGAGAGCATGTCGGTCATCTTCAGGCTGTCGTAGCGCCACTGGTCGGTGTGGGCGTACCAGAACGAGGTCGCGTTCTGCTGGCGGACCGGCCGGATCCAGTCGAGCGCGAAGGCCAGCGGCAGCCAGCCGGTCGCCGGACGCAGCTTCTCCTGGCCGACGTAGTGGGCCCAGCCGCCGCCGGACTGACCCACGCAGCCGCACATCACCAGCATGTTGATGATGCCGCGGTAGCTCATGTCCATGTGGTACCAGTGGTTGAGCCCGGCCCCGACGATGACCATCGAGCGGCCCTTGGTCTTCTCGGCGTTCTCGGCGAACTGGCGGGCGACCGAGACGATGGCCTCGCGCGGCACGCCGGTGACCCGCTCGGCCCAGGCCGGCGTGAAGGGCACGTCCTCGTCATAGGAGCTGGCGACGTTCTCGCCGCCGAAGCCACGGTCGAGGCCGTAGTTGGCGCAGAACAGGTCGAACACCGTGGCGACCATCGCCTCGCCGCCCGCCAGGCTCAACCGCCTCACCGGCACGTTGCGGGTCAGCACCTGCGCGTGGTCGGTGGAGACGAAAGCATCGGGCGCCGCGCCGCCGAAGTAGGGAAAATCCACCGGCGCGATCTCATGCCCGGCGTCGGCCAGGCTCAGCCTCAGACGGACGTCACGCCCCTGCCCGTCCTTCTCCTCGAGGTTCCACTTGCCCTTGTCGCCCCAGCGGAAGCCGGCCGAACCCAGCGGGCAGACCGGCTCGCCGGAGAGTTCGTCCAGCGCGACCGTCTTCCAGTCGGCCTTGCCCGCTTCGCCCAGGCCGCCCTCGAAGTCGGCGGCCCGCACCATGCGGTCGGGGACCCAGCGCCCGTCGCGCTCCACCAGCCGCACCAGCATCGGGAAGTCCGAGTAGCGGCGGACGTAGTCCTGGAAGTAGGGCACGGACCGGTCGAGGTGGAACTCGCGCAGGATCACGTGACCCAGCGCCAGCGCTAGCGCCGCGTCGGTCCCCTGCTTGGGGTGCAGCCACAGGTCGGCGAACTTGGCCGCCTCGTTGAAGTCGGGCGCGACCACCACGCTGCGCGCCCCGCGGTAGCGCACCTCGGTGTAGAAGTGGGCGTCGGGCGAGCGGGTCATGGGGATGTTCGAGCCCCAGACCATCAGGAAGCCGGCGTTGTACCAGTCAGCGCTCTCGGGCACGTCGGTCTGCTCGCCCCAGGTCTGCGGCGAGGACGGCGGCAGGTCGCAGTACCAGTCGTAGAAGGACAGCGGCACGCCGCCGATCAGCGACAGGTACCGGCTGCCGGCCGCGTAGGAGATCATCGACATGGCCGGGATCGGCGAGAAGCCGGCCACCCGGTCGGGCCCGTAGGTCTTGATGGTGTAGGCGTTGGCCGCGGCGATGATCTCGCTGGCCTCGTCCCAGCCGACCCGCACGAAGCCGCCCCGCCCCCGGCGACTGACCCAGTCGTGGCGCTTGTCCGGGGCCTCGACGATCGACTTCCAGGCGGCCACCGGCGAGAGCGACTTGCGCGCCTCGCGCCAGTGGCGCAGCAGCCGGCCGCGCACCAGCGGATACTTCAGCCGCGCGCCGGAATAGAGATACCAGCTGTAGCTCGCCCCGCGCGGACAGCCGCGGGGCTCGTGGTTGGGCAGGTCGGGCCGGGTGCGCGGATAGTCGGTCTGCTGGGTTTCCCAGGCGACGATGCCGCCCTTGACGTAGATCTTCCACGAGCACGAGCCGGTGCAGTTCACCCCGTGGGTGGAGCGCACGATCTTGTCCGCCGCCCAGCGCTTCCGATAGGCGTCCTCCCAGGTGCGGTCCTCGACCGTGGTCAGGCCATGGCCGTTGGCGAAGGTCTCCTTCTCGCGGCGGAAGTAGGTCAGGCGGTCGAGCAGGTGGCTCATCGGCTTCCTTCCATGGCTGGCTTGCCCGGACGGCGGCGCTCGGCTTCGAACAGCACGCCGCCTGGCCGGGCGTAGACGAGGACCGTCAGCAGCGCGCAGCTGACGTAGAAGATCAGGAAGCCCCACAGGGCGGCGTCGGCGGTCCCGGTCGCGTCGATCGAGGCGCCGTAGGCCTTCGGGATGAAGAAGGCCCCGAAAGCGGCGATCGCCGAGGTGAAGCCGATCACGGCGGCCGCCTCGCGGTCGGCCTGCGCCTGGTCCCCGGTCTTCGCCGCCACCGTCTCGCGCCAGATCGCCGGGATCATCTGGAAAGTGGAGGCGTTGCCCACGCCGCTGAAGAAGAACAGCAGCATGACCATGGCGAAGAAGCCCCAGAAGCTGCCGCTGTTCAGGTACCAGAGCATGCCGGCGACGGCGCCGATCATGCCGAGGAACACCAGGACGGTGACGCGGGCCCCGCCCCAGCGGTCGGCCACCCAGCCGGTCGCAGCGCGCGAGGCGGCTCCCACCAGCGGCCCGAGGAAGACGTAGCGGAGGGAGTCCACGTCCGGAAAGGCGATCCTGGCCAGCAGCGGGAAGCCGGCCGAGAAGCCGATGAACGAGCCGAAGGTGCCGGTGTAGAGCCAGCACATCAGCCAGTTGTGCGGCCGCTGGAAGATCGCCGCCTGCTCGGCGAACGAGGCGCGCGCGCTGGCCAGGTCGTCCATGCCGAACCAGGCCAGGACGGTCCCCACGATCACGAACGGCGCCCAGATGAAGCCGGCGTTCTGCATCCACACCTGGCCGCCCTCGACGGTCGTCTGGGCGGGGCCGCCGAGCGCGCCGTACAGGCTCATGGTCACGGCGATCGGCACCGCGAACTGCATGACGCTGACCCCGAGGTTGCCGAGCCCGGCGTTGAGCGCTAGGGCCGAACCCTTCTCGGCCTTCGGGAAGAAGAAGCTGATGTTGGCCATCGAGGAGGCGAAGTTGCCGCCGCCGAAGCCGCATAGCAGGGCCAGCACCACGAAGATCAGGTAGGGCGTGCCCGGGTCCTGCACCGCATAGCCGATGCCGAAGGCCGGGATCAGCAGCGAGGCGGTGGAAAGCGCCGTCCACAGCCGCCCGCCGAAGATCGGCACCAGGAAGGCGTAGAAGATCCGCAGGGTGGCGCCGGAGAGCCCCGGCAGCGCCGCCAGCCAGAACAGCTGGTCGGACGTAAAGTCGAAGCCCACGGCCGGCAGCCGCGCCACCACGACGCTCCAGACCATCCACACAGCGAAGGCCAGCAGCAGGCAGTAGGTCGAGATCCACAGGTTGCGGCGGGCGATCGGCCGCCCGGTGGTCTTCCAGAACGCCTCGTCCTCGGGCCGCCAGTCCTGGATCGCCGGACGACGCAGAGAAACCCCGCCCGCCGGCCGCACCACAGGGCCCGGCGCGACCTTGGCCGGGTCGTGCAGCGGCTGCATTTCCGGCAGTTCGGGCAGCGCCTCGCGGTCGACGTCGGGCCTTGCCGCCTCCATCCGCCGGACGGCCGCGTGCATCCAGACGAGCGACGTCGTGGCGATCAGGAACAGCAGGAAGAAGCAGCTTGTCCAGACGCCGGTCAGGTCGTTCAGGGCGCCGAACACGATCGGCAGCACGAAGCCGCCGAGCCCGCCGACCATCCCCACCACGCCGCCGACCGCGCCGACCCGGTCGGGGTAGTAGACCGGGATGTGGCGGAACACCGCCGCCTTGCCGAGGCTCATGAAGAATCCCAGCACGAACACCGTGACCACGAACGGGACCAGCCCCATCGAGGTCGAGAAGGCGATCGGCCCCTCGATGCCGTGGATCACGTAGTCCGTCGGCGGGTAGGACAACATGAAGGTGCACAGGGCGCAGACGCCGAAGGTGACGTAGAGCACCGCCCGCGCCCCGTACTTGTCCGACAACCGGCCGCCGTAGATGCGGAACAGGCTCGCCGGCACCGAGTAGAAGGCCGCCAGCATCCCGGCCGCCGCCACGTCGAGGCCGTAGACGCCCACCAGGTAGCGCGGCAGCCACAGCGCCAGGGCGACGAAGGCCCCGAACACGAAGAAGTAGTAGAGGCTGAAGCGCCAGACCTGCAGGTTCTTCAGCGGCTCGAGCTGGGCCAGGAACGGTTCCGGCTTGCGGCCATCGGCCCGCCGCGCGGCCACGTCCGGGTCGGGCGGGCTGAGCACCAGGAAGACGACCGCCGTCACCGCCAGGGCTGCGGCCCAGATCTGCGCCACCGCCTCCCAGCCGAACGCCAGCATGACGAACGGGGCCAGGAACTTGGTCACCGCCGAGCCGACGTTGCCGGCGCCGAAGATCCCCAGGGCCTGCCCCTGCTTTTCCTGCGGGTAGAACTTGGAGACGTAGGCGACCCCCACCGCGAAGGAGCCGCCGGCGATGCCGACGCCGAGCGCGGCGATCAGCATCTCCAGGTAGGTGTCGGCCAGCGAGAGCAGGAAGGTGGCGATCGCCCCCAGCAGCATCACCACGAACAACACGCGGCGCCCGCCGTACTGGTCGGCCCAGATGCCGAGCACGATGCGAATCAGGGAGCCGGTGAGGATGGGGGTCCCGACGAGGAGGCCGTACTGGGTCTCCGACAGGCCCAGTTCTTCCTTCAGCCCGAGTCCGAGGATCGAGAAGATCGTCCACACGGCGAAGCAGACGGTGAACGCCGCCGTACTCGCCCAAAGCGCCCGACCCGCGCCCTGCGCCGACTCGCTGGCCAATTGACCCCCGCACAACCGAGGATGGCGGACCACGTCCGCCGGTCCCGCCATTAGAGCCAGCCCGCGGCCGTTCCGGCAACAGGGGTTTTTGACGGCGTGGCCTAATTCAGGCAGGCGTCTCGGTCGTCTTCTCCAGGATGAACAGCAGCTCCTCGCCGAACCTCGCCTCGACGAGCCGGGCCTGCTCGTCCGCCTCCAGCGCAGCCTTGGCCCTGCGCAGCAGCTCCACGTGGCTGCCGCAGTGGACCGGAATGAAGCGCCTCTCGCCGCCGCGGCCCGACAGGAAGAGACTGTAGAGGGTGAGCATCGGGCGATCTCCGAGCCGGCATCCTGACCTGATCGCCCGCGCGCGCCTTGATCCGGATCAGCACGGCCGGGTTTGGCCCTCCGCTCGTGGCGGCAGCCCCTCGCTCCTCTCTCCGTCAGAGATCGGAACGGCGGGGGGAGGCGTCGCGCAAAAGAAATATATACGATGCAGCTTCGTCGGGCGGTCCACGCCCGACGGGAGGCATCGCATGAGGCTCACCGCCTACACCGACTTCTCGCTGCGGGTGCTGATCTACCTGGCCCTGCACCCCGAGCCGAGGCCGACAATCGCCGAGATCGCCCAGGCCTACGCCATCTCCAGGAACCACCTGATGAAGGTGGTCTTCGACCTCGGCCGCGACGGCCTGGTGGCTACGGCGCGGGGCAAGAAGGGCGGCCTGCGCCTCGGGCGGCCGCCCGGCGACATCCGGCTCGGCGAGGTGGTGCGCAGAACCGAGCCCGACCTGGCGCTGGTCCCCTGCTTCTCGCCGGCGCGCCAGCTCTGCGTCATCACCCCTGCCTGCCGGCTGCGGGCTGCGATGGACGAAGCGCGGGCGGCCTTCCTGGACGTGCTGGACGGCTACACCCTGGCCGACCTGGTCGCGGACCCCGATCCGCTGATCGCCCTGCTCGGCCGCGCGCGCCAGGCCGAATTCGCCGCAGGCGGCTGATCAGCTCCGCTCGGAGGCCAGCTTGCGGCCGCGATAGGTGAAGAGCGGCTTGATGCCGGGGCCGCGCTTTGCGGTCTCGATCTCGGCCTCCTTACCGGCCTCTTCCACCCGCCGGACCTCCGGAACCGCTTCCATGACCAGCTTCTCGACCCCCGCCTTCAGGGTCAGCCGCGCCGAGGGACAGCCCCCGCAGGCGCCGCTCAGCACCACCAGCAGCGTGCCGGTCCTCGGCTCGAAGCGGGCGATGCGAATATCGCCGCCGTGTCCGGCGACGTAGGGGCGCACCCTGGTCCCCAGCACCGCCTGGATGCGACCCTCGATCCCCGACGCCGACGCCGTCGCCTCGCCCGTCTCCGACAGGGCCGGCGCAGCTTCGTCCAGGAAGTCGGCCAGAGCGGCGATGACGCGCACCTTCAGGGTCGCCCAGGCCTCGGCCGCCTCGGCGCGGGTGACCGTCACGAAGTCCTCGGCGACGAAGACCTCCTCGATCCCTTCCACCTCGAACAGCCGCTCGGCGAGTGGCGAGCCCTGCGCCTGGCCACGCACGAGGCGCCGCCGCGGGCCGTCGGTCAGGCGGGTCTGGGGCAGCAGCTTCAGGGCGTTCGGGTTGGGGGTGGCTTCCGTGAAAACCAGCACGACGGGCCTCGGATTTGCGGCGGCGCAACTCTAGCGCCGCCTAAACATGTACGCTAGATGCCTCTTTGATGAAGCCGCGCCGCGCCGCCCGCAGAGGTACGTCGCCGCCGCGGTCGCCGGAGCCCTCGCATGACCTACGTCGTCACCGAAAACTGCATCAAATGCAAATACATGGACTGCGTCGAGGTCTGCCCGGTGGACTGCTTCTACGCGGGCGAGAACTTCCTGGTGATCCATCCCGACGAGTGCATCGACTGCGGCGTCTGCGAGCCGGAGTGCCCCGCTGACGCCATCGTCCCCGACACCGACCGCAAGGCCACGGGCGAGTGGCTGGCGCTCAACGCCGAGTACGCACAGATCTGGCCGAACATCACCCGCAAGGGGACGCCCCCCGCCGACGCCGAAGCGTGGGACGGGGTCGAGAACAAGCGCCCTCACCTGAGCCCCAAGCCGCATCATGACTAGGCCAGGCGGCCGGCCAGCCTTCGCGCGCGCCGGCCGACCTCCTCCAGCAGCGCCGCGTGCACGCCGGACAGCCCGCCCTCGATGCCATCCTCGATGGCGTGGACGCAGGGGCAGAAGGAGCGGCGCACGGCC
>JAQVDF010000060.1 GCA_028698405.1 Phenylobacterium sp.
GTCCAGCCGGCGCTGCGCCAGCACCACCGCCTGCATGCCGTCGCGCATCTCGCGCCCGTGTCCCATGGGCGAGGCCCCGACCTTGCGGGCGTGGTCCGGGTCCGAGCCCGAGATGTCGCCGCCGGTGCAGAAGGCCCGCTCGCCCGCGCCGGCGATCACCAGCGCCCGCAGGTCGTCGTCGTCGCGGTAGGCGGCGATGGCGGCCAGTAGCTCCTGGGTCATCGCAAAGGTGTAGGCGTTCATCTGAGCCGGCCGGTTCAGCATGATCCGCGCCACGTGCGGCCGAGGCGTGTCGAACACAAGGGTCTCGTAGCTGCGGCTCACCGGCGGCATCCTCCCAACCCGAACGGGCCGGCCGAGAGGCTACGCCGCAAGGGGCGCCGCGTCGAACCCGGGGGCTCGGGCGTTAACGGGGGCGTCGTCTGGTCGAGGAGGAGCCGCACGCATGGTCGAGGCCGGACAGCCGCGCGATCTGGAGGCCCTCCTGGCCGAGCTGGCGGCGGCTGTGGAGGGCAACGGGCCGCGGGTCACCGTCCAGCAGGTGATGGACACCATCGGCCACCGCTCGTTCGGCCCGCTGCTGTTCGTCACCGGCCTCCTCGGCATGACGCCGGTGTCGGCCGCGCCCGGCGCGCCCTCGCTGATCGCCCTGATCGTCTTCCTGGTCGCAGGCCAGCTGCTGATCGGCCGCTCCAGCCTGTGGCTGCCGGGCTTCGTGCTGCGGCGCTCGGTGAAGGCCGAACGCCTGCGTCAGACGGTGCGGCTGGTCGCGAAGCCCGCACGTGTCGTCGACCGGATGGTGCGGCCCAGGCTCGAGGTGCTGACCGGCGCCGTCGCCGACCGCGTTGTGGCCCTGGTCTGCGTGCTCCTGGCGATGGCGGTGCCGCCGCTGGAGTTCCTGCCCTTCGTCGCCTTCATCCCCTCGGCCGCAATCGCCACCTTCGGCCTCGGCCTCCTGGCCCGCGACGGCCTCCTCGTCCTCGTCGCCTTCACCATCAGCGCCGGCGCCTCCGCCTTCGCGGCGTATCAGCTGTTCTGGTGAGGCGAGCGGCAGGAATAGGTGAGACAGGTAGGACTGCGCCAACCAGTCATCGGGAGGGCGCCTGCCCTCTCCGTGAAGGGGAGGGAAGGCGCCGGCCGCTACCTCAGCAGGTGGATCCGCCGTCGACGACGATGGCCTGGCCGGTCATCCAGGAGGCGGCCGGGGAGGCGAGGAAGACCGCCGCGCCGGCGATGTCGTCGGGCTCGCCGAGACGCCGCAGCGGGTTGCCGGCGCTGGAGCGCTTCTCGGCTTCCGGGGTGTCCCACAGGGCCCGGGCGAAGTCGGTCTTCACCAGGCCCGGGGCGATGCAGTTGACCCGGATGTTGTTGGGGCCGAGCTCGACCGCGAGGTTGCGGGCCAGCTGGAAATCGGCGGCCTTGGAGATGTTGTAGGCGCCGATGCCGGTGGAGCCGCGCAGGCCGCCGATCGAGGAGATGATGATCACCGCCCCGTCGCGGCGCTCGATCATCTCGGGGGCGACCATCTGGATCAGCCAGTGGTTGGCGATGATGTTGTTGTCGAGGATCTTGCGGAAGGCGTCGTCGCTGATCTTCGACATCGGCCCGAAGAACGGGTTGGTCGCGGCGTTGCAGACCACGATGTCGACCTTGCCGAAGGCCTTGCGGGTCTCGTCCACCAGCCGCTGCAGGTCGTCCTTGGAGGAGATGTTGGCCGGAACCGCGATGGCGTGGCCGGGGTGACGCGCGTTGATCTCGGCGGCCGCCTCCTCACAGGGGCCGGCCTTGCGCGAGGAGATCACCACCTTGGCGCCGTGCTGGGCCATCCGCTCGGCGATCGCCCGCCCGATGCCACGGGAAGAGCCGGTGATGATCGCCACCTTGCCGGTGAGGTCGAACAGGTTCTGCGCCCTGGTCTGGGCGCCGGCCTCGGCGATCGCATCGGTGGTCATGGCGTCTTCCCTTAAACGTGTGTTTGAAGCCCGCCATTTGCGGCGCCCGCTTCCGGAAGGTCAAGCGCCAGCGGCAGAGCCTGTAGGGTCTCCAGCAGGGGCGCAGGCGCAGGCATCGGGCGCGCCTTCAGAGGGGGTTTGGACGCTGCAACCACACGCCGACTGCGGCTTTCCTCAGCTTCCCCCCTTGCGGCGAGGCGCGCGGCGGGACAGGTTCGCGCCCACTGAACGGAGGTTCTGAATGTATATCCGCATGGACGACGACGAGGACGAAGACCAGGAAAAGTCGCGGCTGCCCGACATGCCGATGACCGCCGGCCCGGTCCAGAACGCCCTGTTCAAGGGCCGCACGGTGCTCGTCTTCGGTGAGATCGACATGCGGCTGGCCGAGCGGGTGTCCGCCCAGTTGCTGGCGCTGGCCTCGGAGAGCGACGCGGACATCAAGGTGTTCGTGAACTCGCCGGGCGGCCACGTGGAGAGCGGCGACACCATCCACGACATGATCCGCTTCTGCGGCCCGACCGTGAAGGTGATCGGCACCGGCTGGGTGGCCAGCGCGGGGGCCCACATCTTCCTGGGCGCGACCAAGGAAAACCGCTTCTGCCTGCCGAACACCCGCTTCCTGCTGCACCAGCCGATGGGCGGCGTGCGCGGCCAGGCCTCGGACATCGAGATCGAGGCCGAGGAGATCGTGAAGATGCGCGAGCGGGTGAACCGGATGATCGCGCGCGAGACCGGGCAGCCTTACGAAAAGGTCGTCAAGGACACCGAGCGGAACTTCTGGATGAACGCCGAGCAGGCCGTCGAGTACGGCATCGTCTCGAAGATCATCCACAGCGCCCTCGAGGTATGACGCCCTGGTGGCGGGGGGCGGTCCTCTACCACGTCTACGTTCGCAGCTTCTTCGACGCCGACGGCGACGGCCAGGGCGACCTGGCCGGCGTCGCGGCCAAGCTGGACTACATCGCCTCGCTCGGCGTCGACGGGATCTGGCTCTCGCCGATCCATCCCTCCCCCGACCGGGACTGGGGCTACGACGTCGCCGATTACGAGGGCGTGCATCCCGGCTACGGGACCCTCGCCGACTTCGAGGCGCTGCTTGAGGCGGCCCACGCCCGCGGCCTGAAGGTGCTGCTGGACGAGGTGCTGGCCCACACCTCGGACGAGCATCCCTGGTTCGTCGAGAGCCTGACCGGCGGGAACAGCGGCCCCAAGGCCGACTGGTACGTCTGGGCCGACGCCAAGCCGGATGGGACCGCGCCGAACAATTGGCTGAGCGTGTTCGGCGGACCGGCCTGGTCCTACCAGCCCAAGCGTCGCAAGCACTACCACCACAAGTTCCTGCGCCAGCAGCCGAAGCTGAACTGGCGCGACCCGGGGGCCCGCGAGGCGGCCCTGAGCGTCCTCGACCACTGGCTGGCGCGCGGCGTCGACGGCTTCAGGCTCGACGTGGCCAACGCCTTCCTCCACGACGCCGGCCTGCGCGACAACCCGCCCGTGCCGCCAGACGAGCGCACGGCGGCGCACTGGCGCCACGCCTCGGACCTGCAGCGCCACCTGTTCGATTCCAACCTGCCGGAGAACATCCCGCTGCTGGCCGCCATCCGCCGGCGGGTGGAGGCGCACGGCGACAGGTTCGTGTTCGGCGAGTTCTCCGAGGAGGAGGCCCGCTGCGGCGCCTACTGCTCGCCCGCCGAAGGGCTGCACTCGGCCTACACCTTCGTGCTGCTTCTGGCCCGCAGGCTCGGGCCGCAGTTCGTTCGAGATCACTATGCGACGCTGGCCGCCCATCCCGAACACTGGCCGACCATCAGCTTCTCGAACCACGATGTCCCGCGCACCGTCAGCCGCTTCGGCGGCGAGGCGGCCTCGCCCCAGCTCGCGCGCCTGCTGTTCGGCCTGCTGCTGACGCTGAAGGGCACGACGCTGGTCTATCAGGGCGAGGAGCTGGGCCTGCCGCAGGCCAGGCTCTCGCGCGCCCAGCTGCGCGATCCGGTTGGCGACCTCTACTGGCCCTACGACGGCGGGCGCGACGGCTGCCGCACGCCGATGCCCTGGCGCTCCGATGCGCCCAACCTCGGCTTCACCACCGGCGCGCCTTGGCTGCCGCTCGCCGAGACGCACCGGGACCTCGCGGTCGAGGCGCAGGAGGCCGACCCGAACTCGACCCTCGCCTTCGCGCGCCGGATCATCGCCCTGCGCAAGGCGACGCCCGCCCTTCGGCTCGGCGAGATCGAATTCCTGGACATGCCCGACCCGTTGCTGGCCTTCACCCGCCGCGAGGCCGGCGAGGCGGTCGCCTGCGTCTTCAACCTCGGGTCTCAGGCCGCTGAAGTTCAGTTGACCGGCGAGCCCCTGCTCCACTCCGGTGAAGTGGACGCGCGCGGCCCGAACCTCGCCCTCGGCCCCTACGCCATGTCCATCCTCCGCGCGTGATACGTACGCTTATCCCCTACCGCAGCGGCTGCGGAAACTTGGGGAAGGCGTCGAAGTCCTCGGGGACGTGCTGGCGGACGACACGCGCGCCGATCTCGGCGGCGAGCTTTTCCACCGCCTCGTAGCTCGCAATGGTCTTGGCCCGGTCGACGTTGAAGCGGGGCACCCGCTTGGCCTCGCGGCTCTCGGCGATGTGCCAGAGGTCGCCGGTCAGCAGCACGGGGCCGGCTTGGGCGAGCTTCACCAGCAGGACGCTGTGGCCGGGGGTGTGGCCGGGCGCAGGCACGATCTGCACCGAGCCGTCGCCGAACACGTCGTAGGGCGCGTCCTCCTTGATTTCGACCGTCTTGGCGTTCTCCAGCGCGGCATAGGCCCCGAACTCGATCTTGTCGGCCCGGGCCTGGGGCCGGAAGGCGTAGGCGCGCTCGTCGGCGTCGACGATCCAGGTGGAGGCGGCGAACAGGCCGCCGTTGCCGATGTGGTCGAAATGGCTGTGGCTCACCGCCAGGTATTCGATGTCGGCCGGAGAGAGGCCCAGCTCCTTCAGTTGGTCGGACAGCTTGCGGTCCATGCTCATGCCGGGCGGCTTGGCGGCCGCGTCGGCCATCGCCTCGGTCAGGCCGGTGTCCCAGATCAGGTCCCCCTTGGGGTGGCGGATCAGGTAGCAGGGCACCACCAGCTTCTTCGCCACGCCCTTGTAGGCCCCGTCGTCGGCGAAGGCGTCGGCGTCGGCCAGCTCCATCCGCCCGCAGTCCATCGCGTAGAGGGCGATGTCGGGCTCGGCCGCCGCGGCCGCCCGCGCTGCGGCGAGGGCGGCGATCGAGAGGGAGAAGGCTACGAAAACGGCGCGGAAGGTCATCGGCGAGGCCTCGGATGCTGCGGTCGGCGAAAGCTGCACCCTGGCGGCCCGGAAGGAAAGATTTGCGTTATCCCGCGGGAGGCGCCACGCCGCGCCCCCGCCCTCGACGAGATCCGCCATGCCCTTCGCCTCCACCCACCCGGCCCTCGCCCGCGCCCTGACGGCGCAGGGCTACGGCGCGCCCACGCCCGTGCAGCAGGCCGTGTTGGAGGCGCCGCAGGACCGCGACCTGCTGGTCTCGGCCCAGACCGGCTCGGGCAAGACCGTCGCCTTCGGCATGGCCGCCGCCTGGCCGCTGCTGGGTGAGGCCGAGCGGTTCGAGCGTGCGGCGGCCCCGCTGGCCCTGGTGATCGCCCCCACCCGCGAGCTCGCCCTGCAGGTCAGCCGCGAACTCACCTGGCTCTACGCCGAGGCCGGGGCTGTGGTGGCGACCTGCGTCGGCGGCATGGACGCGCGGCGCGAACAGCGGGCGCTGGCCGCCGGCGCCCACATCGTGGTCGGCACGCCGGGCCGCCTGCGCGACCATCTCGAGCGCGGCTCGCTCGACCTGTCGGCCCTGAAGGTCGTGGTGCTCGACGAGGCCGACGAGATGCTGGACCTGGGCTTCCGCGAGGACCTGGAGGAGATCCTCGACAGCGCGCCGGCGGAGCGGCGCACCCTCCTGTTCTCCGCCACCATCGCCAGGGAGATCGCCGCGCTGGCGAGGCGCTACCAGCGCGATGCGGTGCGGATCGACACCACCCGCCGGGACGAGCCGCACGGAGACATCGAGTACCGGGCCGTGCGCGTCGCGCCGAACGAGGTGGAGAATGCGGTGGTCAACCTGCTGCGCTACTTCGAGGCGCCCGGCGCGCTGATCTTCTGCGCCACGCGGGAGAAGGTGCGACACCTCTGGGGCGCGCTGCGCGAGCGCGGCTTCTCGGCCGTGCAGCTGTCCGGCGAGCTGTCGCAGAAGGAGCGGGCCGACGCCCTGCAGGCGCTGCGCGACGGGCACGCCCGCGCCTGCGTGGCCACCGACGTCGCCGCCCGCGGCCTCGACCTGCCGGACCTGGGACTGGTGATCCACGCCGAGCTGCCGGCCAACAAGGCCGCCCTGCTCCACCGCAGCGGCCGCACCGGCCGGGCCGGGCGCAAGGGCGTGTCGGTGCTGATCGTGCCCTACACCAAGCGCCGCCAGGCCGAACGACTGCTGGATTCGTCGGGCGTCGACGCCCTGTGGTCTGGCCCGCCCTCGCCCGAGGCGATCCGCGCAAAGGACGAGGCGCGGCTGCTGGAAGACCCGGTGCTGAACGCCCCGCCTTCCCCGGAGGACATGGAGCTGGCCGGAAAGATTCTCGAAGGCCGCAGCCCCGAGCAGGTGGCGGCCGCCCTGGTGCGGCTCTACCGCGCCCGCCTGCCCGAGCCGGAGGAGGTCTACGACCAGGGCCGCGACGGCCCTGCCGAGCCGCGCGGGCCCGCGCCCGCCCGGCCGCCGCGGCTCGCGCCCGACGAGGCGGCCTGGTTCCGGCTGCCGATCGGCCGCAGCAAGAACGCCGACCCCAAGTGGCTGGTCCCTCTGATCTGCCGCCTGGGCCACGTGACCAAACCGGAGATCGGCCAGATCCGCATCTTCGACCGCGAGACCCGCTTCGAGATCGCCCGCGAGGCCGAGGCGCGCTTCCGCGAGGCGGCCGCGGCCGCCGCCGACGCCGGGGAGCTGCGGATCACGCCGACCGAACCGCCCTCCCCCAGCGAGCGCCGACCGCCGCGCGGGCCGGCCCGCCGGCCCTCGCCGGACCGCAAGCGGAGCCGCGACTAGGAATTTCCGCTCGCGCTCTGTCGGATCGGGCGCATGCTGGCCGTCCTTCGGCGGAGGAGGACGTCCGATGACCAACACCCCAGGCGAGTTCATCTGGTACGAGCTGATGACCGGCGATCCGGATGCGGCCGCCGGCTTCTACGGCGCCGTCGTCGGCTGGACGGTGCGGGAGTTCGAGCCCGGCGCCGAATACCGCCTGTTCTCGACGCCCGAGACCGAGGTGGCGGGCCTGATGCGCACGCCGCCCGAGCAGGCCTCGGCGCCGCCGTCCTGGTTCGGCTACATCGGCGTGGACGACGTCGACGCCAAGGCGCGCGAGCTGGTCGCGGCCGGCGCGGTCCAGCACGTGCCGCCCACCGACATCCCCGGCGTCGGCCGCTTCGCCATGCTGGCCGACCCACAGGGCGCGCCCTTCTACATCATGCGCGGCGCCTCGGAGGGGACCAGCACCTCGTTCAAGTCCGACGGGGTGGGCCACTGCCAGTGGAACGAGCTGAACACCAGCGACCCGGCCGGGGCGCTCGCCTTCTACACGGCCGGATTCGGCTGGCTGAAGGGCGATACGATGCCGATGCCGGACCTGGGCGACTACCAGTTCATCAACATCGGCGAACGGATGATCGGGGCGATCTCGCCCCAGCCGCCGGACAGCCCCCCGCCCAACTGGCTGTACTATTTCGGCGTCGACGACATCGACCGCGCAGCGCAGGCGGTGACGGCCAACGGCGGGCAGATTCAGTACGGCCCCTCCGAGATCCCCGGCGGCGACTACATCATCATCGTCACCGACCCGCAGGGGGCGACGGTCGGCTTCGTCGGTCCGAAGCGCGGCTAGCCGCCGTAGCGGGCGCTGCGCACCGCGCCCTCGGCGTGCAGGAGGTGGTTCCAGCGCCAGGCGTCCGAGCCCAGCACGATGCGCGGCGCCCCCGGCCGGTCCGACATGGAAATCAGCACCCGGCCATGGACCGTCTCG
>JAQVDF010000061.1 GCA_028698405.1 Phenylobacterium sp.
CTTGCGGGCGGCGCGCTGCAGGTCGCGGGTGCGCCGCACCTCGGCGAGCTCACGCTTAAGCCGTCCGATCTTCTCGGCCAGGATCCGCCGGTCGCTCTCGATCTGGGTTTCACCCGGACCGCCCATGAAGCCGAAGCCGCCGCGCTGCCGCTCGAGGTGGGTCCAGGTGCGGACCAGGCGCGAACGCTCGTAGGACAGTCTGGCCAGCTCCACCTGCAACCGCCCCTCGCGGGTGCGGGCGCGGCGGGCGAAGATTTCCAGGATCAGGCCGGTGCGGTCGATGACCTTGGCTTTCCAGGCCTTCTCCAGGTTGCGCTGCTGGACCGGCGAGAGGTGGTCGTCGACCACCACCACGTCGGCTTCCATCGTCTCGACCAGGCGGCCGATCTCCTCGACCTTGCCGGAGCCGAACAGGGTCGCCGGGGTGGGTCGTCGCAACGGGACGACGAGGCCCTGGCGGACCTCCAGGTCGAGGGCCGCGGTCAGCCCCTCGGCCTCTTCGAGGCGCGCGTCAGGGGTGCGGGACGATGGGGCGCCCTCCCGCACGGGGTGGATCACGAGAGCGCCCTGGATGGGCGCGTCGTGCTCGATCAGTTGACTCAATCGGCCTCGTCTTCCGCCGGCTCGTACAGCTGCACGGGCTGAGCCGGCATGATGGTGGAGATCGCGTGCTTGTAAACGAGCTGGGACTGACCATCGCGCCGCAGCAGGACGCAGAAATTATCGAACCAGCTCACCACGCCCTGCAGCTTGACGCCGTTGACCAGGAAGATGGTCAGCGGGGTCTTGGCCTTGCGGACGCTGTTGAGAAAGGTGTCCTGCAGGTTCTGCTTCTTGTCGCTCATCGGCTTGCCGCTCTTTTCTCGTTCATTCGGGGCGCAAGCGGCGCCCCACACACGCAAGTTGACGCTAGTCCGGCTCCTGCCGGCCCCGCAATTGAAGGGGCCGGTCAGATCGCGGTTTCCCGCGCGCGCTCGATATAGAGGCGGCGCAGGCGCATAGCCACTGGTCCGGGTGTTCCGTCGCCCACTTTCTCGCCGTCGATGGCGATCACCGGCATCACCAGCGAGCCGGCGCCGGTGACGAACACCTCCTTGGCGGCCTTGGCCTCGTCGACGGTGAACGGCCGCTCCTGGAACGGCAGGCCGGCCTCGGCGATCACGTCCATCAGCGTACGACGGGTGATGCCGCGCAGGATGTTGGCGTTGGTGTCGCGGGTCCTGAGCACGCCGTCACGGTCGAGGATCCAGGCGTTGGACGCCGCGCCCTCTGTCACCATGCCCAGCTCGTCGACGAACAAGGCCTCGTAGGCCCCGGCCTCCCTGGCCTGCTGGCGGGCCAGGGCGTTCGGCAAGAGGCCCACCGTCTTGATGTCGCAGCGGCCCCACCGGTTCTCCGGCACGGTGACCACGGCCACCCCCTTGGCGGCCTTCGCCTCGGTGGCGGCGCGGTCCAGGCTCTTGGCGGTCATCACCAGGCTGGGCTGGACGTCGTCTCCCGGGAAGGCGTGATCGCGCGGGGCCACCCCGCGGCTCACCTGAAGGTAGATCAGGCCCTCGCGCACGCGGTTTCGCCGCAGGGTCTCGCGCATGACCATCTCCAGCGCCTTGCGGCTCATCGGCGGCCGGATCCTCAGCTCGGCGAGGCTGCGCTCCAGGCGCGCGAAGTGGCCCTCGGCGTCGGCCAGCTTGCCGCCCATCACCGCCCAGACCTCGTAGACGGCGTCTGCCAGCTGATAGCCGCGGTCCTCGATGTGGACGGCGGCCTCCCGGTGCGGAACGAAGCGGCCGTTCACATAGGCGATACGCCCCATCAGTCGACGTCCTCCGTCTCGAGGTTGCGCGCGCCGGACAGGCCCAGCGACTTCAGCTTGCGGTGCAGGGCCGAGCGCTCCATGCCGATGAAGGCGGCGGTGCGCGAGATGTTGCCTGAGAAGCGCAGCATCTGGGCGTTCAGGTACTCGCGCTCGAACACCTCGCGCGCCTCGCGCAGCGGCAGGGCGATGATCTTCTCGGTGCCGATCAGCGACTGGGCGCCGCTGACCGAGGCCTCGGCCGGCAGCATGTCGGCGGTGATCGGCTGCGACGGGTCGCCGGAGGCCAGGATCAGCATCCGTTCGAAGTTGTTGCGCAGCTGGCGCAGGTTGCCGGGCCAGTCGCGCACCTGCAGCGTCGCCAGCGCGTCCTCGGCCAGGGTGCGCCGGGGCAGGCCGGTCGCCTCGCAGATCCGGTTGATGAAGTCGGCGAGCAGTTCGGGAATGTCCTCGCGCCGTTCGGCCAGGCCCGGCACGTTCACCGGCACGACGTTCAGCCGATGGAACAGGTCCTCGCGGAAGCGGCCCGCGGCGATCTCGGCCCGCAGGTCGCGCGAGGTGGAGGAAACCACCCGCACGTCCACCTGCACGTCGGTGTCGCCGCCGACCCGCCGGAAGCGCTGTTCGACCAGCACCCGCAGGATCCGGCTCTGGGTCTCCCTGGGCATGTCCGCCACCTCGTCGAGGTAGAGGGTGCCGCCGTGGGCGCGCTCGAAGACGCCGATCTTGTGCGGCCGGCCGCCCTCCCCTTCCTCGCCGAAAAGCTCGGAATCGACCCGTTCGGGAGTCATGCCGGCGGCGCTGATGACCACGAACTCGTTGCGGCCGCGAGCGCTGGCGGCGTGGATCAGCCGGGCCACCGTCTCCTTGCCCGAGCCCGGCGGGCCGCTGATCAGCACCCGGCTGTTGGCGGCGGCCAGCTTGGCGACCATCTGGCGCAGTTGCTGGGCGGCCATCGAGCGGCCAAGGAAGCCGTCGGGCGTGATCGCCTGGGCGCGCAGCCGGCGGTTCTCGCGCTTCAGGTTGGCCGCTTCCAGCGCCCGCTCGACGAGCAGCAGCAGGCGGTCGGACTTGAAGGGCTTCTCCAGGAACTCGTAGGCGCCGCGCTTGATCGCCGAAACGGCCGTCTCGATGTTGCCGTGGCCGGAGATCATGATCACCGGCAGGTCGCCGTCGAGCCCCTTGACCAGGTCGAGCAGCTCCAACCCGTCCATGCCGCCGCCGGACATCCAGATGTCGAGGATCAGCAGCGCCGGCTTGCGCGCCTTGATGGCGGCCAGCGCCTCCTCCGAATTCGCGGCGGTCCGGACCTTGTAGCCCTCGTCGGAGAGGATTCCGGCCACGAGCTCGCGAATGTCCGCCTCGTCGTCGACCACCAGAACGTCAGCCGCCATGTCTCACCCTACCGCCTCTTCGCCAGCGGCCCGCTCGGGCGCGGCGTCCGCCGCGATCCGTACGCTCGCCGGAAGTCTCAAAGTCACCCGCGCCCCCTGCCCGGACGTCGCATCGGAGAGAATCAGCTCGCCCCCATGGTCCTCCAGGATTCGTTTGACGATGGCCAGACCAAGGCCTGTGCCCTTCTCGCGGGTGGTCACGTAGGGCTCGGTCAGCCGGTGCCGGTCCTTGGCGGGCAGGCCCACGCCCTCGTCCTCGACGATGAAGGAGACGCCGTCCTCGTCGGAGATCAGCTCGGCGGTGATCTGGCCGGTGGCCTTGCCCGCCCCCGCGATCGCCTCGGCGGCGTTCTTCAGCACGTTGGTCAGCGCCTGGGCCAGCATCCGGCCATCGGCCAGGACGGTCACTTCCGGGGCAGGCTCCTTCAGCTCGACCCTCAGGTCGGGGGAAGCCACCCGCTGGGCGAACACCGCCGCACGGATCAGCTCGGCCGCGTCCTGGGGCGTGAACTTCGGCGCTGGCATCCGCGCGAAGCCCGAGAACTCGTCCACCATCCGGCCGATGTCGCCGACCTGGCGCACGATGGTGTCGATGCAGCGGTCGAAGATCTCCAGGTCGTCCGGCGGAGCCGTCTTGCGGTACTTGCGCCGCAGCCGCTCGGCCGACAGCTGGATCGGGGTCAGCGGGTTCTTGATCTCGTGGGCGATGCGGCGGGCGACGTCGCTCCAGGCGGCGTTGCGCTGGGCCGCCACCAGCCGGGTGATGTCGTCGAAGGTCAGCACCAGCCCGCCCTCGCTGCGCCGGGCCCGCACCCTGAGCCTGCGGCTGTCGCGGCCGCGCAGCAGATCGACCTCGGCCTCCGCCTCGCCGGAGCTGGAGGCCGCGCTGGCGATCTCGGCGAATTCCGGAGCGGCCTCGACCAAGAGCGACCCTCGCGCCTCGACCGGCGCCAGCCCTAGCAGCGCGGCGGCCTGGCGGTTGGCCGCCGAGATGCGCCCCTCGGCGTCCAGGCCGATGACCCCGGCGCTGACCTCGGACAGCACCGTCTCGATGAACTGACGCCGCTCTTCGGCTTCTTCACGGGCGCGGCTGAGGGCGCTCTGCTGGGCCTGCAGGTCGTGGGTCATGGAGTTGAAGGCCCGCGACAGGACGGCGATCTCCTCGGGGTCGCGCTCGGCGTCCACGCGGGCCGTCAGGTCGCCGGCCGCGACCCGGCCCGCCGCCTGAACCAGCCGCCCCACGGGCGCCGAGAAGGCGTTGGCCGCCGAGACCCCAAGCCAGACGGCGCCGATCAGCACCAGCAGCGCGGTCTCGAAGTAGCTGAGGGCGAACACCGCCTGGATCTCGCCGCGGCTGACCTCGGCCTCGCGATAGGCGACCAGCGAGTCCTGCGCCTCGCGCAGGTACTGGAACATCTGCTCGTCCACCGGCCGGACGACGTGGAGATAGGCGCCGCCGAAGCCGTCGAGGCGGAACAGCGCCCGCATGGAGTCCGAGTTGGCGAAGTCGGCGATGAAGATCTCGCCCTGGTCGGCGCTGGCGAAGGCCTGCGCCGTAGGGGTCACGAACTCCGGCGCGGTCTCCGCCTCGGCTCTCGCCAGGATCTGCCCCTCGCGGTCGATCAGATAGACCGCCAGGAAGCCGCGGTAGCCGGCCTGCGTAGCCAGGAAGTCGTTGAAGCTCGCCGGGTCGGCGGATAGCGCGGGCTCGGCGCCGCGCAGGTCCCCGGCCATCTGGGTCATATTCTCCTGGACGTAGGTCGTCTGGGTGTCGATGTAGGTCCGCGCGACGTTGGCCGAGTTCTCGACCACGGTCTGCACGCGCGGGCTGAACCAGTTCTCCAGGCCCCGCGAGACCAGCACCCCGAAGAAGATGGCCACGATCACCGCCGGCACCACGGCGGCGAGCCCGAACAGGGTCACGAACCGCAGATGCAGCCTTGCGCCCGCGTCGCGCGATCGGGCGTTGAGCAGCCCGAGGAGCTGAAACCCGATCACTCCGGCCAGCGCCAGGATCAGGATCAGGTTGAAGCCCAGAAGGGTGAACAGCCCGCTGATCAGCCGGTCCACCGGGCCGGCGGCGGGCGGCGAGGCGGCCAGGAACACCGCCACGGCCGTCAGGCCCGAGGCGAGCGCGAACACCCCGCCGAACAGGTAGCCGGATTGCAGGAATCGCCAGAGCCGGCTCCGACGCGAATCCCCAGGTCCGCCGCTGAGGGCCATGGACGCCATGGCCGGAGCCTAGGCCGAACTGTGCTCCAAACTCAACACCGTGTGGCGCTGACGCTTCAGCGTTTGCCCCGCGTCATCTCGACGCCAAGGTCCTGGATCTTTTTCCGGAGGGTGTTGCGGTTCACACCGAGAATCTCGGCGGCCCGCACTTGGTTGCCTCGGGTGGCTGCGAGCGTGAGCTGGATCAGCGGCCGCTCGACCTCCTCCAGCACCCGGTCGTAGAGCCCCGCAGGCGGAATACCGTCGGGCTGGGTGGCGAAGTAGCCCGACAGGTGCCGTTCGACGAGCTGGGCCAGGGTCGGTGGCCCTTCCTGTCCCGGCGTCGGCGGCGCCTGCTCGGCGAGCTCGCGCTCGACGATGCGGGCGTTGATGCATTCCTCCGCGTAGAGGGCGCAGATCCGCCGGATCAGGTTCTCCAGCTCGCGCACGTTGCCTGGCCAGCTGTGCAGCTTCAGCCGCTCCAGGGCGCTCTGGTCGATGGTCTTGGCCGGCAGCCCTTCGCGCGCGGCGCGCAGCAGGAAGGCGCGAGCCAGGTCCGGGATGTCCTCCACCCGGTCGCGCAGCGGCGGCATGCGGATCGGCGCGACGTTCAGGCGGAAGAACAGGTCCTCGCGGAACAGCCCCTGCTGGATGTGAGCGCGCAGGTCGCGGTTGGTGGCGGCGATGATGCGCACGTTCGGCCGGCGGCCGGTCTTGGGATTGAGCGCCGGCTCGGTGCCGTCGATCACCCGCAGGAGCCTGGTCTGGGCGTCCAGCGGCATGTCGCCGATCTCGTCCAGGAACAGGGTGCCCCCGTCGGCCTCCAGCAGCTTGCCGTAGTCGTTCTCGTCGCGGCCGAACAGCTCGGCCTCGACCCGTTCCCGCGGCACGGCGGCGAGGTTGATGACCACGAACTTGCCGTCCTTGCGCCGGCCCATGTCGTGAAGCGCCCGGGCCACCAGTTCCTTGCCCGAACCGCTCTCGCCCAGGATCAGCACCGTCAGGTCCGCGCCCACCAGCCGGGCGATGGTGCGGTAGACGTCCTGCATGGGCCCGGAGCGGCCGATCAGCGGCAGCCGCTCGTCGCGCATGGCTCGCGCCTGGGCCTTGGCCGCCTCGGAGTCCGCCGGCCGGGCCAGCGCGCGTCGGGCCGTGGCGGTGATGTCGTCCAGGTCGAACGGCTTGGGGATGTAGTCGAAGGCGCCGATCTCGGCGGCGTTGACCGCCGTGTGGAGCGTGTTCTGCGCGCTCATCACGATGACCGGCAGCTTGGGACGCTCCTTGCGGATGCGGGGCAGCACGTCGAAGACGTTCTCGTCCGGCATCACCACGTCGGTGACCACCAGATCCCCCTCGCCTTCAGACACCCACTTGAGCAGCGTCGACGCGTTGCCGGTGGCCCGCACCTGATAGCCCAGGCGGCTGAAGGCCTGACTGAGCACCAGGCGGATCGAGGAGTCGTCGTCGGCGATCAGGATCTTCTTGGCGGCGACGTTCATGCGGGATCTCCGGGGGCGATGGGCAGGAGCACTCGGAAGACGGTGCGTCCGGGCTCGGACTCGAAGTCGATCAGGCCGCCGTGTCCGGCGACGAGCTTGGCGACCAGCGCCAGGCCGAGGCCGGCGCCGAACGACTTGGAGCTGACGAAGGGCTGGAACAGGCTCTCGCGCAGGTGTTCGGGCACGCCGGGGCCGTTGTCCTGCACCCGCACCTCGAGCGGCGCGCCGCGCAGGTCCTGGCCGCGGGCCGCGCGCACCTTCACGCCGTGGCGGTAGGCGGTGCTGATGGAAATCTCGCCGCGGCCGTCGCCGCGTGAGTGGGCCGCCTCGGCGGCGTTCTTCACCAGGTTGAGGAAGATCTGAATGAGCTGGTCCTCGTCGCCCAGCGTCGGCGGCAGCGACGGGTCGTAGTGCTCACGCAGCGTCAGGCCGTCGGCGACGCCGTTTGCGGCCAGCGCCCGCACGCGGTCGAGGATCTGGTGGATGTTGAGCGGCTTGAGGTTCGGCGGGGCGTCGTCGGAGAAGGCCTCCATCCGGTCCACCAGCCGGCGGACCCGGTCCGTCTCGTCGACGATCAGCTGGGCCAGCGGGGCGTCCTCGGCCTTGGCGCCCGACTTCAGCAGCTGGGCCGCGCCGCGGATGCCCGCCAGGGGGTTCTTGATCTCGTGCGCCAGCATGCGGCCGAGCCCGATGATCGAGCGCAGACCCGCCGAATCCTGGCCGCGGTCCATGCCGAGCGGCCCGCGCACATGCAGGGTCAGCAGCACGGAGCCGTCGCCCAGCGGGGCGGCCGCTCCATCGGCCTCGAACGGCGGCAGGCCGAACAGGCTGATCGCCAGCCCCCACTCGCGCACCGGCCCGCCTTCGGCGCTCGCCCGGTCCAGCAGCGAGACCAGCGCCGAGCCAGGCGGCAGGGCCGCAGCGAACCGACCCCGCGCCAACAGGCCCAGGCCCTGGCCGAACAGCGTCTGCGCCGCCTCGTTGACCGCGGCGAGCTCGCCGTCCGGGCCGATCACCAGCGCCGGCTCTGGATTGAGCTCGAAGGCGGCCGCGCGAAGGCGGTCGATGTCGGGCGCGGAACGGGTGGG
>JAQVDF010000062.1 GCA_028698405.1 Phenylobacterium sp.
AGGCCCGAGAGCCAGATCAGCACCGGATGCGGCCCCTCGCCCGGCGGCAGGAACAGGGAGAAGCGCATCGGCGTGCCGGTGGCCCGGCTGTCGTGCCGACGGTAGCTGAGCTCGCCCCCGTGGACCCTGTGCGTCTGGACGATCTCGACGCCCATCAGAAGACCACCACCGAGCGGATGCTCTCGCCCCGGTGCATCAGGTCGAAGGCCTCGTTGATCCGCTCGAGCGGCAGGACGTGGGTGATCATCGGGTCGATCTCGATCTTGCCGTCCATGTACCAGTCGACGATCCTGGGCACGTCGGTGCGGCCGCGGGCCCCGCCGAAGGCCGTGCCGCGCCACACCCGGCCGGTGACCAGCTGGAACGGCCGGGTGGCGATCTCCCTCCCGGCCTCTGCCACGCCGATGATCACGCTCTCGCCCCAGCCGCGGTGGCAGGCCTCGAGCGCCTGGCGCATCACCTCGACGTTCCCGGTGCAGTCGAAGGTGTAATCGGCCCCGCCGTCGGTCAGCGCCACCAGGTGGGCGACCAGGTCGCCGGAGACCTCCTTCGGATTGACGAAGTGGGTCATGCCGAACTTGCGGCCCCACTCCTCGCGCGCCGGGTTGATGTCGACGCCGACGATCATGTTGGCGCCGACCAGCTTCAGGCCCTGGATGACGTTGAGGCCGATGCCGCCGAGGCCGAAAACAATGCAGTTGGCGCCCGGCTCGACGCCGGCGGTGTTGACCACGGCGCCGACCCCGGTGGTCACGCCACAGCCGATGTAGCAGGCCTTGTCGAAGGGGGCGTCCTTGCGGATCTTCGCCACCGCGATCTCGGGCAGGACTGTGTAGTTCGAGAAGGTCGAGCAGCCCATGTAGTGGTAGATCGTCTGGCCCTTGTACGAGAACCGGCTGCTGCCGTCGGGCATCACCCCCTTGCCCTGGGTGGCGCGGATCGCCGTGCACAGGTTGGTCTTGCGCGACAGGCAGCTTTTGCACTGACGACATTCGGGCGTGTAGAGCGGGATCACGTGGTCGCCCGGGGCGACGCTGGTCACGCCCGGCCCCACCTCGACCACCACGCCGGCCCCCTCGTGGCCGAGGATCGAGGGGAAGATTCCTTCGGAGTCCAAGCCGTCCAGGGTGTAGGCGTCGGTGTGGCAGACGCCGGTGGCCTTGATTTCGACCAGCACCTCGCCCGCCTTCGGGCCCTCCAGATCGAGCTCCACGATCTCCAGCGGCTTCTTGGCTTCGAAGGCGACGGCGGCGCGGGTCTTCATCTGGTTTCACCTCTCGGGAGTCGGGTGCGACCGAAGATGTCAGGTCCGCGCCGGGGCGCAAGGCCGCGCCGCTCATACCGGCGTCCCGGCATGAGCGGCGCCCGGACCGGGCCCTAGTGGGTCTGCGAGTGCGCGCCGCCCGGCCGGGAGATTTCGCTCAGCGCCTCGCCCGCCAGCCTCGCCTCCTCGCGGCCGGCCAGGTCGCCGAGGGAGATGATTCCCACCAGCCGCTTGTTCGCGTTCAGCACCGGCATCCGGCGCAACTGCTGCTCGCCCATGTTCTCGAGGACGTCGTCGGCGTCGTCGTCCTCGAAACAGTAGCGGATCTCCTTGCTCATCACGTCGCTGACGCGGGCGTCGGGACCCAGCCCCTCGGCGATGGCCCGGATGGCCATATCGCGGTCGGTGATCATCCCCACCAGCCGGTCGTTCTCGCTCACCGGCAGCACGCCGGCGTCGAGGTCGGCCATCGCCCGGGCCGCCTCCCGCAGCGTCTCGTTGGGACTGGCGAGGCGGACGTCTCGGGTCATGCAGTCGCCAACCTTCATGGCGGTCTCCTTCGTTTACAGGCGCCCCCGAAGAGCCCGCGACGGGCCCCCAGCGCCTGGCGTCAACCGGCCGCCGACCGCAGCGGTTCCGGAGCCTTGCGCGAACGGCCACGCCGGGCGGAACCTGCGCCCGTCAACCCGGTTTGGAGAGTCCGTTCGGGCCCCAGGAGCGATGCGATGAACACCCAGCCGCCGGGCGATCCGTTGCCCCCGCCCATCCCGCCCGAGATGCCGCCCCAGCCCCCGCCGGAAGACACGCCGGTCTATCCGAGGCCCGACAACCCACCCGGCCTTCCCGACACCCCCGGCGACGACAAGCCGGTGGTCTGAGCGGAAGGTGACAGGTAGCGCTCGCAGCCAGTCACCGGCGCCGTTCGGTGACTGGTTGGCCGCCAGGCCTACCTGTCACCCTGCCTCCTACTCCGCCGCCGCCGCCTCCCGGCGGTGCAGGCGGAAGCCGCGGTAGCCGTCGGCGGCGACCTGATTGCAGATCTGTCGGTAATGGCCGCCGACGTAGGGCATGAAGACCCGCGGCTTTCCGGGGATGTTGGCCCCGATGTACCAGCTGTTGGCCTTGGGGAAGAGGGTCTCGTCGGCGGCCTCGTTGACCTTGGCCACCCAGTCCTCCTGGGCCGCGGGATCGGCCTCGATGGCCTCGACCCCGTTGGCGTCCAGCCAGGCCAGGCAGTCGGTCAGCCAGTCCACGTGCTGCTCGCAACTGCTGATCATGTTGGACAGCACCGAGGGGCTGCCCGGGCCGGTGATGGTGAACAGGTTGGGGAAGCCGGCGACCTGCAGGCCGAGGTAGGTCTTGGGTCCGTCGCGCCAGAACTCGCGTAGCGCCGCCCCGCCCGACCCGCGGATGTCGATGTTCATCAGCGCCCCGGTCATGGCGTCGAAGCCGGTGGCGTAGACGATGGCGTCGACGGGATACTCCCGCTCGGCGGTGCGCACGCCCGCCGGCGTGATCGCCTCGATCGGCGCCTTGCGCAGGTTCACCAGGGTGACGTTGTCCTGGTTGAAGACCTCGTAGTAGCCGGTGTCGACGCAGATCCGCTTGGCCCCGATCGGGTGGTCGTCGGGCAGCAGCGCCTCGGCGACCTCGGGGTCCTTCACCGTCTCGCGGATCTTCTCGCGCACGAAGTCGGCGGCGGCGTCGTTGGCGATCGGATTGGTGAGCAGGTCGGCCAGCGCGCCGAGATACCCGGACCCGCCGATGTTCCACAGCTCCTCGAACCTCGCCCGCTGCTGTTCGGCGGTGAGGCTGCGGAACGGGCTGCCGCCGGCGATGCCCGCCGTGCCCTCCAGCACCATCTGCCGGTAGGCCGGGTACTGCTCCCAGAAAGCGGCGTAGTCCTGCTCGGTCAGCGACGCATTGCGGGCCGGAACGCTGAAGTTAGGCGTGCGCTGGAAGACGTAGAGGCGGCCGACCTCCTTGGCGATCTCGGTGATCGTCTGGATGGCCGAGGAGCCGGTGCCGATCACCGCCACCGTGCGGCCCTTGAAGCTGACCGGCTCGTGCGGCCACTTGCCGGTGTGGAAGCTCTCGCCCCGGAAGCTGTCCATGCCCGCGAACTCAGGCGCGCGCGGAACCGACAGGCAGCCGGTGGCCATGATGCAGTAGCGGGCGCGGACCCGGTCGCCCCGGTCGGTGGTCACGATCCAGCGCCGGGCCGCCTCGTCCCAAACCGCCGACTGCACCCGGGTCTCGAACACGAAGGCGCGCTTCAGGTCGTATTTCTCGGCGACGAACTCGGCGTAGGCCAGGATCTCCGGCTGGGCGGCGTACTTCTCGCTCCAGCGCCATTCCTTCTGCACCTCGGACGACCAAGTGTAGGAGTAGAACAGGCTGGGGATGTCGCAGCGTGCGCCGGGATAGCGGTTCCAGTACCAGGTGCCGCCGACCCCTCCGGCGGCGTCGAACCCCTGTATCGACAGGCCCAGCTCCCGCAGCCGGTGTACCATGTAGAGGCCGCCGAACCCGGCCCCCACGACCACCGCATCCACCTCCGCCACGATGGGCGCCCTGCCCTCGGTCATGCGTCTCTCCCGGCCGTCTTGTTTTTCTTAGCCGCCGAAAGAAGACCCCGACTGACGGCGTTCGGCAACTCGAAGCCGCCGCTACGTCAATCTTGCACAGCTCCCGCCGGTAGGGCTTCCTGAACTCAGCCGCCCGCGTTCAAGAGGCGGCGCGTGGGAGTGACGTATGGGAACGCTGACGGCGCAGGAGCGCCTCGCCTTCCAGGATTCGGTGCGCCGTCTGCTGGCCGACCGTTCCGCGGAGGCCGACGTACGGCGGACGATGGAGACCCCGTCGGGCTACGCCGCCGAACTCTGGGCCGCGCTGGCCGACATCGGCGCCGTGGGTCTGATCGTGGATCCCGAGCACGGCGGCGCGGGGGCCGGCCCGCTGGAGCTGGAAGCGGTGATGGAGGAGGTCGGCGCGACGCTGCTATGCTCGCCGCTGCTGTCCAGCGGCGTGCTGGCCGCCGGGCTTCTGCAGACCCTGGGCGACGCCGAGGCGAACGCGCGCCTGCTGCCGCGGATCGCCGACGGCTCGCTGATCGCCACCGCGGCCCTCACCGGCCCGAAGGGCGGCTGGCGGCCAAAGGACGTCGCCGTGCGGGCGAGCGCCGATGGCGCCGCCTGGCGTCTCGACGGCGAAGCCTCTTTCGTCACCCATGGCCAGATCGCCGGGCTCCTGCTGGTCGTCGCCGAGGGGCCGGACGGGATCGGCGTCTTCGAGGTCGACCCCGCCTCGGCGGGGGTTTCGATCACCCCCCTGCCGACCTTCGACCACACGCTGCGGCTGGCCCGGATCGAGTTCCAGGGCGCCGCGGGACGGCGGATCGGCGCGCCCGGCTGGGCGCCCGTCGAGGCGGCGCTCGACCTCGCCCGGGTGGCTCTGGCCGGCGAGCAGGCCGGCGGGGCCCGGCGGGTGCTGGAGTTCACCGTCGGCTACGCCAAGACCCGCATCCAGTTCGGCCGCGCCATCGGCAGCTACCAGGCGATCAAGCACATGGCCGCGGACCTGCTGCTGGAATCCGAGAGCGCCACCTCGGCCGCCCGCCATGCCGCCGTCCAGCTCGCGGCCGGCGCGCCCGACGCCAAGGCCGCCATCGAACTGGCCGCCTTCGCCTGCGCCGACGCCTTCGTGAAGGTCTGCGCCGACGCCATCCAGATGCACGGCGGCATCGCCTTCACCTGGAACCACCCCGCCCACCTCTACCTGCGCCGCGCGCGGGCCGACGCCCAACTGTTCGGCGCCCCCGACTTCCATCGCGAACGCTTCGTGGCCGAACTGGAGGCCGCCCATGGCTGACGACGCCGCCCTGCCCGTCACCGACGAGAGCCTGCGCCAGGAGGTCCGCGCCTGGCTGGCCGCCAACTGGCCCGGCGAGCTGCACAGCGAGGCCGACCGCCAGGGCTGGATGGCCAAGGTCGTCGAGGCCCGCTGGGCCGTGCCCCGCTGGCCGACAGAGTGGCTCGGCCGGGACCTCAGCGACGCGCAGGGCCGCATCGTCGAGCGCGAGTTCGCCGCCGTCGGCGCCCCCGGCACCGGCCAGGACCGCACCAACCTGTGGGCCAACACCCTTCTGGCGCGCGGGACGCACGCGCTGAAGGAGAAGCTGATCGCCCCGCTGCTGCGCGGCGAGGTCGGCATGTGTCTGCTCTACTCCGAGCCCGGCGCCGGCTCGGATCTGGCCGGCATCCGCACCCGCGCCGACCGCAAGGGCGACCACTTCGTCGTCAACGGCCAGAAGGTGTGGACCAGCTACGCGGCCAGCGCCGACTACGGGATGCTGATCGCCCGCACCGACTGGGACGTGCCGAAGCACCGCGGCATCAGCTTCTTCTTCCTGCCGATGAAGCAGCCGGGGGTGGAGGTGCGCCCACTGCGGCAGATCACCGGCGAGAGCCAGTTCAACGAGGTGTTCATCACCGACGCGATCTGCCCGGCCGAGAACCTGCTGGGCGAACTGGGCGAAGGCTGGGGCGTGCTGCAGACCGCGCTGGCCTACGAGCGCTCGGTGATGGGCGAAGGCGCCCGCGGCCCCCGCAGCGGCGTCCCCGAGGGCGAGGGCGAGCCGCTGGTGGCGTTGGCCCGCGAGGCCGGCGTGTTGTCCGATCCGCTGATCCGCCAGGAGATCGCCAAGGTGGTGGGCCTGAAGCGGCTCAACGCCCTCAACACCGCCCGGGCCAAGGCGGACCTGAAGCAGGGCACCTCTTCGGCGCTGATGAGCCTCGGCAAGCTCGCCATGAGCCGCATCTTGCACGAGGAGGCCCGCGTGCGGACGCTGATCCTGGGCGCCGGCAGCCTGCTGGAGGGGCCGGATTTCCCGCGGGCGGAGGACGCCAACTTCCTGACGCTGAACGCCTACTTCACCTCGATCGGCGGCGGCACCGACCAGATTCAGCGGAACATCATCGGCGAGCGGGTCCTGGGCCTGCCCAAGGAGCCGGAGGTCGACCGGGACATCCCCTTCCGGGAGGTCCGCACCAGCTAGGGGGCGCAAAGCCCCGCAGAACAAGAACACAAGGACAAGGGAGAGAGACGCGTGGGTTGGAACTTCGGAGACATACTCGAGGCCGTCGAGCCGGTGCTGCCGCCGGACGCCCCGGCCTTCATCCACGGCGAGCGGACCATTCCCTGGCGCGAGGCTAGCGCCATGTCCAACAACCTCGCCCGGGCCCTGATCGCGCGCGGCGCGGTCCCCGGCGACAAGATCGCCGTCTACATGCGCAACCGGCCGGAATACATGCTGAGCGTGTCGGCGGGCTTCAAGGCGCGGCTGACCCACGTCAACGTCAACTACCGCTACACGCCGGACGAGGTCTGGTACATCTTCGACAATTCCGACGCCCAGACCGTGGTCTACGCCTCGGAGTTCCGCGACGCGATCGCCCAGATCCGCGACCGCCTGCCCAAGGTGAAGACCTGGGTCGAGGTGACCGAGGGCGGCCAGCCCGCCCCCTTCGCCGAATCCTTCGACGCCCTCGCCGCCGAGGGCGACGGCTCGCCCCTGAACCTCGAGCGCTCGGGCGACGACCTGTTCTTCATCTACACCGGCGGCACCACCGGCATGCCCAAGGGCGTGATGTGGCCGCATCACGACCTGCGCGAGATCACCCTCAGCGCCGCCCGCAAGATGGGCCCGGTGCCCGAGACGCTGGCGGAACTCCGCGAGCACACCCGCAAGGTGGGCCCCGGCGGCAAGGTGCTGATCGCTCCGCCGCTGATGCACGGCACCGGCCTGCTCACCGCCATGGGCGCGCACCTGGCCGGCGGCTGCGTCATCACCCTCACCGGCGAGACATTCGACCCGGTCGAGATGCTGGACGCCGTCGACCGCTGCAAGCCGCAGTCCCTGACCATCGTGGGCGACAGCTTCGGCCGGCCGCTGCTCAACGCGCTGAACGCCAGCCCCGGCAAGTGGGACGTCTCGTCGGTGGCGGCCATCGTCTCTTCGGGCGTGATGTGGAGCCTGGAGGTCAAGCGCGGCCTCCTGGAGCACATGCCCCAGGCGATGCTCAGCGACGCCTTCTCCTCTTCCGAGGCGCTGGGCATGGGCAACTCGATCATGACCAAGGACGGCGAGGTGAAGACCGCCAAATTCATGATCGGCGAACGCTGCCGGGTGTTCGACGAGAATGACCAGCCGGTGGCGCCGGGCTCCGGTGTCCGGGGGCTGGTGGCGCTCGGCCCGCCCAACCCGGTCGGCTACTACAAGGACGAGGAGAAGACGGCCCGCACCTTCCGGGTGATCGACGGCGTGCGCTACTCCATCCCCGGAGACTGGTGCATCGTGGAAGCCGACGGGACGCTGACCCTGCTCGGCCGCGGCAACGCCTGCATCAACACCGCCGGCGAGAAGGTCTTCCCCGAGGAGGTCGAAGAGGCCCTCAAGACCCATCCCTCGGTCGAAGACGCTCTGGTCGTCGGCCTGCCCGACGAGAAGTGGGGCCAGGCGGTCACCGCGGTCGTTCAGCTCGCCCCGGGCCACGGGCTCGACGAGGCGGCGCTGAGGGCCCACGTGCGCAAGGCGCTGGCCGGCTACAAGACGCCCAAGCGGATCTTCGTCGCCGACCGCTCCCTGCGGGCCAGCAACGGCAAGGCCGACTACGCCTCGGCCAAGGCCTGCGCCGAGGCCGTCGCGGCCAGGCCCGAAGGGGTGAGCGCATGAG
>JAQVDF010000063.1 GCA_028698405.1 Phenylobacterium sp.
CTACCGCGACGACGACGACCTGCGGGCGCTGGTGATCACCGGCGCGGGCGAGCGGGCCTTCTGCACCGGCGGCGACATCTCGGGCGCGGACCCGGACCACGCCCGCAAGGTCGGGGCCTCGCCCATGGGCCACGGGCGCGAGATGCGCGACGGCATGCAGGCGGTGGTGCTGGCGCTGCGCCGGCTGGACAAGCCGAGCGTGGCGATGATCCGCGGCTTCGCGGTCGCCGGGGGCCTCGCGCTGGCGCTGGCCTGCGACCTGCGCATCGCCGCCGTCTCGGCGAGGCTGGGCGACACCAGCAACAAGGTCGGCCTGCTGCCCGACGAGGGCGGCGCCTGGCTGTTCCCTCGGGCCATGGGTCTCGACCGGGCGCTGAAGATGACCCTGCTGCACGAGATCTACCCGGCCGGCGTCGCCCGCGACCTCGGCCTCGTCACCGAAGTGGTCGAGGACGCCGCCCTGGAGCCCCACACCCTGGACCTGTGCGAACAACTGGCGGCCAAGGCCCCGCTGGCCGTCCGGCTGACCAAGATGATGATGGCCAAGGCGATGGAGAGCTCGCTGGAGGCCTCGCTGGCGGACGCCCAGATGGCGGTGATGATCGCCAACCCCAGCCGCGACGTGCGCGAGGGCGTCGAGGCCTTCCGCCAGAAGCGGCCGCCGAAGTTCGAGGGCCGCTGAGCCTCAGACCCGCACGGTGAACTCCAGTCCGCCGGCGAACGGCAGGGTCTGGGTGCGCAGGCGGTTCGCCGGGTCGTTCAGATAGGCGAAGTAGTCGGCGTAGGCCTCGGCGAACTGGGTCGTATTGTCGGCGATCACCACCGCGCCGGGGCGCAGATGCGGGCCGATCAGCTCGATGGCGGGCCGGGCCATCTCGGTCCAGATGTCCATCAGCACGAAGTCGACGGGGCCCTGGAGGTCCTTCAGCGTCTCGCGCAGGTCGCCCTCGCGCAGTTCGATGAGATCGACCAGCCCGGCCTCGGCCCAGTGGCCCCTGGCGGCCGCGCATTTGGCCGGCTCGTATTCGGTGGCGATCACCCTGCCGGCCCCGCCCTCGGCCAGGACCACCTCGCGCACCGGATCGGCCAGGTGGAGGGTCGAGACGCCGTAGGAGCTGCCCACCTCCACCACCGTGCGGGCCCGCAGCGCCCGGCAGACCTGGGCGCAGAAGGCGGCCTTGTCGGGTTCCAGAGCCACCATCTTGTCGGCCATGAAGCGGTGGGCGTCTTCGTCCAGCGCCCTCCAGTCGAGGTCGCCGGCCCGGGCGCGGCGGCCGAAATAGGCGCCCAGCTCGGGGTCCTGCGCCGCGCTCTGCGCGTGCAGCCGCTCCAGCACGGCGCGCACCTTGGGATCGGCGGGCAGCAGGCTCACGGCCGCACCTGCGCGTCGTACTGCATGGCGCCCGCCACGTTGCCCTCGGTGTCCTCGAACCAGACCAGCTCGCCGACGCCTTCGATGCGGAACGGCCGGGTCAGCAGTCGGCCGCCGTTGGCCTCGATGGAGGTGATCGTGGCGCCCAGGTCCTCGACCCCGAAGGTGAGCTCGAGCGTCTGGCGCCGGCCGTCGATCTCGCGGCGCTCCTGCAGCGCCCCGGCCACTCCGGCGCCGCGCGCCCGATAGAAGTCGGGCGGACCCCAGGGCTCCCAGGTCCAGCCCATCACCGCCTCGTAGAAGCGCCGGGCCCGGCCGACGTCGTCGGCGTTGATCGCGAAATGGCGCAGGGGCGCGGGCATGACGGTCTCCTCCCTATCGACCTCTGGACCGCAGACTAGCGGGTGGCGAAACGACGTTCTCCCGCTATCCTGCCGAGGAATGTCGCAGACGCGCCAAACCGATGGGTTTTCGGTCCGCAGCCTGGCGGTGACCTACCGCGACGGCGAGACCATCGAACGCCACAGCCATTCGTGGGGCCAGCTGATCTACGCCGCCTCGGGGACGATGCGGGTCGCCACCGACGAGGCGGCCTGGCTGGTGCCGCCGACCCGGGCGATCTGGGTGCCGCCCCGCGTCGCGCACGAAATCCACATGCGCGGCCAGACGGCGATGCGGACGCTCTACATCGCGCCTGAGCGGGCCTCGGCGCTGCCGCCGGCGTGCCGCGCCCTGGAGGTCTCGCCGCTGCTGCGCGAGCTCGTGCTGCACATCGTCGGCGGCATGCTGAGCGCCGACGCTCCGGAGGACGAGCGGCTGTGCGGGGTGCTGATCGACCTTCTGGCTCGCAGCGAGGCGACGCCGCTCGGTCTGCCGCTGCCGAAGGACCCGCGCGCCCGCCGGCTGGCCGAGGCGTTTCTGGCCGATCCGGGGAACGCGGCGCCGCTTGCGGCGCTGGCCCGCGAGGCCGCCGCCGGCCTGCGCACCCTGCAGCGGCGGTTCGCGGCGGAGACCGGGCTGACGCTCGAGGCATGGCGCACCCGCGCGCGCCTGCAGCACGGCCTCGTCCAGCTGGCCGACGGCGCCTCGGTCACCGCCGCCGCGCTGGAGGCCGGCTACGCCAGCCCCAGCGCCTTCATCGCCGCCTTCAAGGCCGCCTTCGGGGTGACGCCCGCGAAGTACCGCGCGGGGCGCTAGCGGCGCACAAGGTCGCGCGCCTTGGCCAGCCGCCGCACGCCCTCGTCCAGGGTCTCGTCGGACTTGGAGAAGCAGAGCCGCAGGATGGTCGTCACCGGCGCCTCCTCGAAGAGGGCCGAAACGGGGATCGAGGCGACGCCCGCCTCCTGCACCGCGCGCAGAGCGAACTCGCGGTCCGGCAGGTCGACGCCGGAGGCCGGCAGATCGACGTTGAGGAAGTAGGTGCCCTGCGAGGGCAGGGGGGCGAAGCCCTCGCACCGCAGCCCTTCGGCCAGCCGGTCGCGAGAGGCGGCGAGCCGGCCGGGCATTTCGGCGAACCAGGCCTCGCCGGTCTCCAGCCCGAAGGCGACGGCCGTCTGCAGGTTGGGCGGGGTGGTGAAGGTCAGGAACTGGTGGGTGCGGGCGAGTGCGGCGGTCAGCTGCGGCGCTGCTGCCAGGAATCCGACCTTCCAGCCCGTCAGGCCGAACATCTTGCCGGCAGAGCCGATCTTCACGCAGCGCTCGCGCATCCCGGGGAAGGCGATCAGCGGCCGGTGGCGGGCAGGGGCGAACACCACCTGCTCCCAGACCTCGTCGCAGACCGCCACCGCATCGTGCCGCACGCAGAACTCGGCCAGCAGCGCCAGGTCCTCCTCGGGCAGCACCACGCCGGCCGGGTTCAGCGGGTTGTTCAGCACCACCATCCGGGTGCGGGGCGTGAACGCCGCCTCCAGCATCGCCCGGTCGAACCGCCAGTGCGGCGGCGACAGGCGGACCAGCCGAGGGATCCCGCCCGCCCGGCGGATCAGCGGGACGTAGGCGTCGTAGAGCGGCTGGAAGACCACCACCTCGTCGCCCGGCTCGATGAGGCCCAGGAAGGCGGCGGCCAGCGCCTCGGTGGCGCCCGAGGTCACCGTCACCTCGCGCTCCCAGTCGAGGTCGAGCCCCTGGGTGCGGGCGTAGTGGTCGGCGACCGCCCGGCGCAGCTCCGGCAGCCCGGTCATCGGAGGGTACTGGTTGTAGCCGTGCAGCACCGCCTCGGCGGCCTTGGCCCGCACGGACTCGGGTCCTGGATCGTCCGGAAAACCCTGGCCCAGGTTGATCGCCCCGTGCCGCCGCGCCAGCCCGCTCATCTCCTCGAAGATGGTGGTCGGCAGGCTGGCGAAGATCGGATTGGCCATGGTCAGGCTTTGCCCTCCCCCGGCCGGTCGCGCAACGCCTTCCTCCCCTTCGGGGGAGCGGCGCTCGGGCGCTACGCCTGTTCCTTCTGCCGCTTCTTGCGGAAGCTGGGATTCAGGACCTGCTTGCGCAGGCGGATCGACTTGGGGGTCACCTCGACCAGCTCGTCGTCCTCGATGTAGGCGATCGCCTGTTCGAGGGTCATGCGGCGAGGCGGGGTGAGGCGGACGGCCTCGTCCTTGCCGGCGGCGCGGACGTTGGTCAGCTGCTTGCCCTTCAGCGGGTTCACGTCCAGGTCGTCGGAGCGGGAATTCTCGCCGATGATCATGCCCTGGTAGCACTTCTCGCCGCCGCCCACGAACATCACGCCGCGGTCTTCCAGGTTCCACAGGGCGTAGGCCACCGTCTCGCCGTCGGAGTTGGACACCAGCACGCCGTTGCGGCGGCCCTCGATGGCGCCCTTGTAGGGCTCGTAGTGCGAGAAGACGCGGTTCAGCACGCCCGAGCCGCGGGTGTCGGTCAGAAACTCGCCCTGGTAGCCGATCAGCGCGCGCGAGGGGGCCTGCAGGGTGATGCGGGTCTTGCCGGCGCCCGAGGGGCTCATGTCCTTCAGCTCGGCACGGCGGGGCGACAGTTTCTCGATGACGACGCCGGTGAACTCCTCGTCGACGTCGATGACCACGTCCTCGATCGGCTCCAGCTTCTCGCCGGTCTCCGGGTCGGTCTGGAACACCACCCGCGGGCGGCTGATCGACAGCTCGAAGCCCTCGCGGCGCATGGTCTCGATCAGCACGCCCAGCTGCAGTTCGCCGCGTCCGGCGACCTCGTAGGCGTCCTTCTCGCTGGTCTCGGTGACGCGGATGGCGACGTTGGCCTCGGCCTCCTTCAGCAGCCGGTCGCGGATCACCCGGCTCTGCACCTTGTCGCCCTCGCGCCCGGCGAGCGGCGAGTCGTTGACCGACACGGTCATGGCGATGGTCGGCGGGTCGATCGGCTGGGCCGGCAGCGGTTGGTCCACCTCCAGCGCGGCGATGGTGTCGGCGACGGTGGCCTTGGACAGGCCCGCGATGGCGACGATGTCGCCGGCCTCGGCGGCCTCGATCGGCTGACGCTTCAAGCCGCGGAAGGCCAGCACCTTGGTGATCCGGCCGCGCTCGACCTCGATCCCGTCCGGGCTCAACGCCTTGATCGCCATGCCGGGCACGCCGCGACCCGACTCCACCCGTCCGGTCAGCAGCCGGACGAGGAAGGGGTCGCTTTCGATCAGCACCGACAGCAGCTTGAACGGCTCGGCGGCGCGCTCGGCGGCGGCCGGCGCCGGCACGTGCTCGACGATCTTCTCGAACAGCGCAGTCAGGTCCTTCTTCTCGTCGGCGATGTCGGTCACCGCCCAGCCCTGCTTGCCGGAAGCGTAGAGGTGCGGGAAGTCGAGTTTCTCGTCGGTGGCCCCCATGTTGGCGAACAGGTCGAACACGTCGCCGACCACCCGCTCTGGATCGGCGTGGGCCCGGTCCACCTTGTTCAGCACCACGATCGGCCGCAGGCCGAGCTTCAGCGCCTTGCCCAGCACGAACTTGGTCTGCGGCATGACGCCTTCCTCGGCGTCGACCAGCAGCAGCACGCCGTCGACCATGCCCAGGATCCGCTCGACCTCGCCGCCGAAGTCGGCGTGACCGGGGGTGTCGATGATGTTGACGCGCGTCTCGCCGGCCGCGCCGCGCCACATCACCGAGGTTGCCTTGGCGAGGATGGTGATGCCGCGCTCGCGCTCCTGGTCGTTGGAGTCCATGGCCCGCTCGACGGTCGCCTCGTTGGCGCGAAACACGCCGGACTGGGCCAGGAGCTGGTCGACGAGGGTCGTCTTGCCATGGTCGACGTGAGCGATGATGGCGATGTTGCGGAGCGACATGGAGCGGGGATTTCTATCTGCGGTGCGAGGCCGCGGCTTCTAGAGGAGGCGGGCCGCCGACGCCATAACCTTGTGATGCGGCGAAACATCGGCGTCGGACGCGGCGGAAGTCCCCAATCTACCCGGTTTTGTGCGCCGCAACAAGTTAGGTTTCATACAAGCCAATCGCACTCTGTTGATTTTGCAGCAGATTTTTTGGAGCGCCCGGATTCTCGCGAAGAAATCGCAACTTCCCGCTTGCAGTTTTGTGCGTCGCACAGTATACACATGCCCGTGAGACGTCGCTGACGTCTCTGCCCTTCCTGGGCGTTTCCTCCCTAATGAACTGCCGCGCCTTCGGGCGCGGCTTTTTTTTTGTCCTGTCGCCTGAGACAAGCCTCCGCGCCGGCGTTCGGCTCGGGTTGAGAGTGCGGTGCGGAATCTGTTGCTCGGCCTTGCGGCCGCCCTGAGCCTGACCGGCGCCGCACAGGCGGCCGAGCCGGATCTACTTCACCTGCAGGGGCGGTCCCGTGTTCCGCCTGGACGCGCCGGTCGAGGCCGCGGGCGCCGCCGCGCGCTAGCGCGGGCTGCTCCAGTCGGCGGCGACCAGGGCCTGGGTTAGGGTCGCGAGGTCGGCCTTCAGCGCCGCAAAACCGGCGGTCGGCTCCAGCCGCGCCTCGTCCAGGTAGAGGGCCCGGTTGATCTCGATCTGCAGGGCGTGGGTGCGGCGGGCCGGGCGACCGTAGTGCTCTGTGGTGTAGCCGCCGGCGTAGGGGGTGTTGCGCGCCACCCGATAGCCAAGCCTGACGAGCTCGGCCTCGACCCGGTTGGTCAGCGCCGCCGAACAGGCCGCGCCGAACCGGTCGCCCAGCACCATGTCGCAGGAGCCGAGCCGCCCGCTCTGCCGCGCGGCCGCCGCCGGCATCGAGTGCCAGTCGATCAGCACGGCCAGCCCATGGGCGGCGTGGGCCTCGCCCAGCAGCCGGGCGAGCGCGGCGTGGTAGGGCCGGTGCGCCCGCTCGATCCTCGCCCTCGCCTCGGCGAAGGTCAGCTTGCGGGCGTAGATCTCCTGGCCTTCCGAGACGATGCGGGCGATGGCCCCGAGCCCGGCGGCCACCCGGGCGGTGCGGGCCCTGGCGAATTCCGGCAGCTCGTCGGCGAACATCGCCGGGTCCAGCTCGAACGGCTCGCGGTTGACGTCCATGTAGGCGCGGGCGAAGCGGGCGGCGAGCAGGGCCGCTCCCTGCTCCGGCGCGCCGGCGATCAGCTCGTCGACGAAGGCGTCCTCGCTGCGCCGGATGGCGGTCGCGTCGAGCGCGGCGGCGGCCATCATCTCCTCGGGATAGTCCCGGCCCGAGTGGGGCGAGGCGAACACCAGCGGGGTCGGCGGCGGCAGGCCCTCGGGCGCGGCCCGGCGCAGCAGGAAGGCCGGGTCGCTCTCCTCGCATAGCTGCGGCCCGGTGGTGAGGGTCGGCGTGCCGGTCATCGGGCCATATGACGTGGGGCCGCGGGGCCGGTCAAACGTCGAACGGGCGGCGGGTTCATCGTGAATTTACGAACCTCGTGATAGCGTTCCTGCTTCCTACAACGCGGACCCAGCATGCCCCGGATCCTCCTGGCCGAAGACGACGATTCCCTCCGCGGTTTTCTCACCCGCGCGCTCGAACGCGCCGGTTACGAGGTCACCGCCTGCGCCGACGGCGAAGAGGCCCAGGCGGTGCTCGAACAGAACTGGGACCTGCTGCTCACCGACATCGTCATGCCCGGCGTCGACGGCATCGAGCTGGCCCGCCAGGCCGCCGCCCGGCATCCCGGCCTGCGGATCATGTTCATCACCGGCTTCGCCGCCGTGGCGCTGGCCGCCGGCGATCAGGGGCCGCCCGGCTCCAAGGTGCTGTCCAAGCCGATCCACCTGCGCGAGATCGTCTCCGAAGTGGAGCGGATGGTCGCCGCCTGAAATCGGGGGCGTCGGCCTGCTTGCGCCGGCCCGGCGGCCCCGCTATATCGCCGCTTCCCGTTCCCCCCCTCGGGGGACCGACCCGGTCGGACGCGTAGCTCAGCGGGAGAGCACTACGTTGACATCGTAGGGGTCGCTGGTTCAATCCCAGCCGCGTCCACCATCTCTCTTCCCGACAGTCGATCAGGTTGAACGCCGCCGTTTCGGAGCGTTCCCTCCCCTTCATGGGGAGGGTCGGCGCTGCGCAGCATCGCCGGCTGAGGGGAGCGTCTCGCTGACGAGGCGCCGGGCCCTTTGCGACACAACCTGTCCCGTTTGGCGCCGGACCCCCTCCCCAAGAAGGGGAGTGTTGCGCAAACGTGGGTCGGTGCGGCTTTGGCGTGGTGCGGGCGGGTCGGCGAGCTTTGAGGCTGGTTCCGGCG
>JAQVDF010000064.1 GCA_028698405.1 Phenylobacterium sp.
GCGGAAGATGCTCGAGCGGGTGTCGGCCGCCGCGCCCAACGCGTGCCTGGAAGGCTTCGTGGTGCAGCCGATGATCGTGCGGCCTCGCGCTCGCGAGCTGATCGCGGGCGTGGCGGTGGACCCGACCTTCGGCCCGGTGGTGCTGTTCGGCCAGGGCGGCGTCGCCGTCGAGGTGCTGGCCGACCGGGTGGTGGGCCTGCCGCCGCTCAACCGGGTGCTGGCGCTGGAGATGATGTCGCGCACCCGAGTCTCGGCCCTGTTGCGCGCCTACCGCGACCGCCCCGCCGCCGACGCCGAGGGCGTGGCCGAGGTGCTGGAGCGACTGTCGCTGATGATCGTCGAGCTGCCGCAGCTGGCCGAGCTAGACATCAACCCCCTGCTGGCCGACGAGGACGGCGTGATCGCGCTCGACGCACGCATCAGCCTGACGCCCGAGCGCAAGCGGATGGCCATCCGCCCCTACCCGGGCGAGCTGGCCGGTCCCCTGCCCCTGCCCGGCGGCGAGAGCATCTGGACCCGGCCAATCCGGCCCGACGACGAGCCGGCGCTGGTGGAGATGGTCGAGCGGACCTCCAAGGAGGACCTGCGGCTGCGCATGCACGGACCGTTGAAGCGGCTGCCGCACGTGTGGGCCGCGCGGCTGTCGCAGATCGACTACGACCGCGAGTTGGCGCTGGTGGCCGAGGATCCGCCTGGCGAGCTGGTCGGGGTGGCGCGGCTGATCGCCGACCCAGAGGGCCGCAGCGCCGAGTTCGCCCTGCTGGTGCGCACCGTCCGCCAGCACCGCGGGATCGGGCGGGCGCTGATGGACCGGCTGCTGGAGCATGCCGCCACGCGCAACCTGGCCGAAGTCTGGGGCCACGTGCTGAGCGAGAACCAGCGGATGCTGGCCCTGTGCGGCGAGCTGGGCTTCCGCCGGGCCCCCAGCGGGGACCTCAGCGTGGTCAAGGTGGTGAAGGCGCTGCGCGAGGGCTGAAGCGGGGTCCTACGATCCCGACCAGCGTCGCACCCGGCCCACATCGACGTGGACGAAGTTGGAGTTCGGGTAGTAGCCGACGCCGCCGGCCTGCATGTTCAGGGCCGTATCGCGCAGCCGGGTGAGCGGCACGCCCGGCAAGCGGATGTCGATGGCCTTGCCGTCCATGTGCAGGCTGCGGGTGGCGACGCCGTTGCTCCTGGCGTGCAGCTTGGCGTTGGTGGCCGGCGAGCGGTATCCGGAGATCACCTCGAACGGGCGCTGCGAATCCAGCCGGGCGGACAGCTGGGCGAGCAGGTCCAGCAGCTTCGGGTCGATCGGGTGGACCTCGCCCGTGCGGTGGTCGCGCAGCACCTTGGCGATGGCCGACAGCGCGTCGGGCACGTAGGAGCCCGCCTCCCAGAAGGCGGCGCTGAGCTTCTCGCCGGTGTGCAGGTTGACCAGGGACAGCTGCCGCGGCGGGGTGATGGTGGCGAGCGCCGGAGCCGCCAGGCTCGAGGCGCCCAGGGCGAGGCCGGCGCCGAGCAGCGTCCGACGGCTGGTGAGCTTCACAATAGCCGACATGGGCGGCAGCTTAGCCTGAACCGCCCCCCATGGCGACGCTTGAGTGCTCAGCCGCGCTGCGGCGCAAAGCCGCGCGCCGGCGCCTGGGCGGCGAACCAGGTCTTCAGCCGGCTCAGCGCCTCCTCGACCTCGGCCGTCGAGACCGCGAAGCTGAAGCGGATGAACCTGCGCCCCTCGACCGGGTCGAAGTCGACGCCGGGTGCGGTGGCCACGCCGGTTTCGCGCAGCAGCCGCTCGCAGAAGGCCAGGCTGTCGTTCGTCAGGTGACCGACATCGGCGTAGATGTAGAAGGCCCCGTCCGGCGGGGCGATGGCGGTCAGGCCGAGGCTCGGCAGAGCGTCGAGCAGCAACTGGCGGTTCTTGCGGTAGACCTCGACGTGCCCGTCGAGCTCCTCGCGGCAGTCCATGGCGGCCAGCGCCGCGTGCTGGGCGAGCGAGGGGGCGGTCAGGAACATCGCGCCCATGAAGGCGCGGGCCCGCTCCACGTGCGCCGGCGGCGAGACCATCCAGCCCAGCCGCCAGCCGGCCATGCTGAAGTATTTCGAGAAGCTGTTGATCACCAGCGCCTCGGGCTCGAACTCCAGCATCGAGCGAGCCGGATCGCCGTACGACAGCCCGTGGTAGATCTCGTCCGAGACGATGCGGATGCCCCGCTCGCGGCAGACGCGGGCGATGGCCGCCAGCTCGTCGCCGGGGATGATGGCTCCGGTCGGGTTGGCGGGGCTGGCGACGATCAGGCCGGCCGGCGCCGGGTCGATGGCGGCGATCTGCGCCGCGCTCAGCCGGAACCGCTCGGCGTGGCCGCAGGAGAGCTCCAGCGGGATCATGTTCAGCGCCTTGAGGGTGTTGCGGTAGGCGACGTAGCCCGGCCGGGCGACGGCGACCACGTCGCCGGGCTTGAAGCTCGAGGCCAGGGCCATCACCAGCGCCGGCGAGGCGCCGCAGGTCAGGATGATCTGCTCCGGCGAGACGGTGACGCCGTAGCTCTCCCGGTAGTGGCGGGCGATGCGCTGGGTCAGCGCCGTGCTTTCCCAGTAGCCCATCGGCTCGGTGTCGAGCACCTGGTGGGCGACCTCGATGGCCGCCTTCGGCGCGCCGGTGGACGGTTGGCCGAACTCCATGTGCAGCACCGTTCGGCCCTGGGCCTTCAGCTGGTGGGCGATGCGGCTGATGCCGATGGCGTAGAACGGCTCGATGTCGTCGGACATGGCCCCCGCTTAACCGGCTCCGCTGCGCTGCGCCACCCCCGCCGGGCGCGCCGGCCTCAGGAGTGGCCAGAGCGTGTTGAGCGCCAGGCCCGCGAGCACCAGCAGCGCGGCAAGCAGCTTCCAGGCCGGCATCCCCTCCCCCAGCAGCAGGGCCGAGGCGCTCATGCCGAACACCGGCACCAGCAGGGCCATGGGCGAGACGACCGCCGCCGGATGCCGGGCCAGCAGGTATCCCCAGGCGGTATAGCCGAACAGGGTGTTGCCGACGGTCTGCCAGGCGACGGCCGCCCAGGTCCAGAGGTCGGCCGCACGGATTCCATGTGCGATGGCGGCGGGCCCCTCGGCGACCAGCGCCAGCAGGATGAGCGGCGGGGCGGAGAACAGGCTGGACCAGATCACGAAGGCCAGCATCGAGGCCTGCGGATGGCGCCTTGCGACCAGGTTGCCGCCGGCCCAGCAGAACGCGGCCAGCAGCACCAGCGCCAGGCCCGGCAAGGTCGCATCGCCATCTGTGCGCAGGCCGATCAGCACCAGCCCGGCGGCGCCGAGCGCCAGCGCCGCCCACTGGAAGCCGCGCAGCGCCTCGCGGCTCATCAGCATGGCCAGGCCGACCGTGAAGAACACCTGCGCCTGGACCACCAGCGAGGCCAGGCCCGGCGAAATGCGACCGTCCATCGCCAGGAACAGCAGGCCGAACTGGCCGGCGCCGATCAGCAGGCCGTAGGCGGCCAGGTCCCTCCACGGCTCGGCCGGCCGGCGCACGAAGGCGATGGCGGGCAGCGCCGCGAAGGTGAAGCGCAGCGCCGCCAGCGTGAACGGCGGCAGGTCGTCCAGGGCCCAGCGGATGACCACGAAGTTGGTCCCCCAGACGGCGGTCACGGCGATCGCGAGGAGCGCGTGCGGCCAGGACAGGCGGGCTGGGACCATGAGGCGCTGTAACACCGGCCCGGCGAACGGCGCCAGGGGCGGATCTGGCTGCGCTAGCGCCAGTCGCCGGCGGCGCGCAGCACGTCGGGCTGCTGCAGGAGGGCGGCGAGCGGGCGTTCCTCGACGGTGCACGCGGCTACGGCGCGGCCGTCCGCCACCGATTCCACCTTGCAGACCGCGTCCTTGCCGAAGGCCACGGCCATCAGCGCCGGCTTGGTGACCGCCGGCCCGTGCGCGCCGGCGACCTGCAGGGGCACCCAGGTGGACGGGTCGAAGCCTTGCGCCACGCAGAGCGTTTCGCCGTCCACCACGTGCAGGACGGGCCCCTTGATGGTCGCGCCGGGTTCGGGGAGCGGGCCCTGGCAGACGCTCGCCTGGCCGCAGCCGGCGGACGCGAACGCGAGCCCGCCGGCTGCGGCCAGGCAGGAGATCGCGCGGCGTAGGCGGAACATCGGTCGGCACCCTGCGGCGAGCGCCCAGCCCTGGGGCTTCGCCATTGCATCTAAGCGTCGAAACTCGTGTGAGTTCCCACGGCGCAGCTGAAGTTGTCAGGGCCGGCGAACCGCACTTAGCTGAGCCGATGCGCCGCCTGCTTCCGCTTCTCCTCGCCGCCGCCTTCGCCCTGCCCCACGCCGCCGCCGCGGAGCCGGAAAAGGAGAGCCGCACCGTCCAGGGCCTCTCCGCTGCTGCCGAGATCCGCATCGATCGGTGGGGAATCGCCCACGTCTACGCCGGCTCGGTGCGCGACGCCTTCTTCCTGCAGGGCTACAACGTCGCGCGCGATCGGCTCTGGCAGATCGACACTTGGCGCAAGCGCGGCCTGGGGCTGCTGGCGAAAGACTACGGCCCGGCCTTCGCCGAGAAGGACCGCGCCGCCCGCCTGTTCCTGTACCGCGGCGACATGGAGGCCGAGTGGGCCGCCTACGGCCCGCAGGCCAAGAGCTACGCGGAGGCCTTCGTGGCCGGGATCAACGCCTATGTGGCCGAGATCGAGGCCGGGGCCCGCCTCCTGCCCGAGCCCTTCCGGCTGGCCGGTACGCTGCCCGACCGCTGGGCGCCCGAGGACATCGTGCGGATCCGCAGCCACGCGCTCTCCCGCAACGCGGCCAGCGAGGTCGCCCGGGCCCGCATCGTCTGCCGCGGCGGCGGGGTCGAAGCGGCGCGCCTGCACCGCCTCCTGGAGCCCGAGTGGACGACGCAGGTTCCGGACGGGCTCGACCCCTGCGACATTCCCGAGAACGTGTTGGCCGACTACCAGCTGGCGACCGGCGGCTTCCGCCTGCCGGAGGGCTTCGCCGTCGCCGCCTCGCCGGACTGGGTGGGCTCCAACAATTGGACGGTGTCGGGCGCGCGCACCGAGACCGGCCGCCCGCTGCTGGCCAACGACCCGCACCGCGAGCACGGCGTCCCCTCGCTGCGCTACATCGTCCACCTCGAGGCGCCGGGCTTTTCGGTGATCGGCGCCGGCGAGCCGGCGCTGCCCGGCATCTCCATCGGTCACAATGGAACCATCGCCTTCGGCCTGACCATCTTCAACGCCGACCAGGAAGACCTCTACGTCTATGAAACCGACCCGGCCGACCCGACCCGCTACCGCTACCAGGACGGCTGGGAGCCGATGCGCATCGTGCGCGAGACCGTCGAGGTGAAGGGCGAGGCGCCGCGCGAGGTGGAGCTGCGCTTCACGCGCCACGGGCCGGTGGTGTTCCAGGACCCCAGGACCAACCGCGCCTTCGGGATCCGCAGCGTCTGGAGCGAACCGGGGACCAGCGCCTACTTCGGCTCGGTGGACTACATGACCGCCAAGGACTGGGAGGGCTTTTCATCGGCCCTGCGCCGTTGGGGCGCGCCGTCAGAGAACCAGGTCTACGCCGACACCTCCGGCCACATCGGCTGGATCGCCGCCGGCAAGGTCCCGCGCCGGCCGGCCTGGGACGGGCTGATGCCGGTTCCGGGCGACGGCCGCTACGAGTGGGACGGCTTCCTGGCCGCCGAGGAGCTGCCCTCGGCGTTCGACCCGCCGCAGGGGTGGCTGGGCACGGCCAATCAGATGAACCTGCCCGCGGACTATCCGGTCTCGGAGCGCAAGCCGGGCTTCGAGTGGTCGAATCGGTCGCGCATGGACCGGATCGCCAACGTGCTGGGCGAAGACGACAAGATCAGCGTCGCCGACTCCATGGCCCTGCAGACGGACCCGTACAACACCGTCGCCGACCGGCTGATCCCGCTGCTGCCGGCCGAGGCGCGGGACCGGGAGACAGCCGCCGCGCTCGAACTGCTGCGCGCCTGGGACCGGCGGGCGGCGGCCGACAGCGCTGGCGCGGCGCTGTTCGAGACCTGGATCGCCAAACACCTGGGTCCCGCCGCGGTGAACCGCGCCGCCCCGGCGTCGGTCCGCGGCCTCATCGGCGGCGGCGACCTGGCGGCCGTCGTGGACTTCATGGAGCGCACGCCCGCGGCGCGCGAGCGGGTCATCCTGCCTAGCCTGAAGGCGGCCTGGCGGGAGGTCGCGGAGCGTCTCGGGCCCGATCCCGCCGCGTGGCGCTGGGGCGACCTGCACCAGGCGAGGTTCGAGCATCCGCTCTCGCCGCTGGCGCCGGCCGCCGAGCGCGAGCGGCTGGCGGTAGGGTCGGCCCCGATGTCCGGCACGGCGTTCTCGCCGCTGGCGGCGTCCTGGCGGCCGTCCGACTTCCGGGTGGTGGCGGGCGCCTCGTTCCGCATGGTCCTGGACGTCGGCGCCTGGGACAACAGCCGGGTGATCAACACCCCAGGGCAGTCGGAAGACCCGGCCAGCCCGCACTTCGACGACCTCTTCCCGCTGTGGGCGCGCGGCGAGTATGTACCCCTCGCCTTTTCCCGAGAGGCGGTGGAGGCGGCGACCGAGCAGGTGATCGCGCTCACGCCCGCCCCCTGACGCCCTGGCGCGGCTCTCGCGGCGCGAAGCTGCGCGCATCGGCGGCGGGCGCCTCGGCCGCCCGCAGCTCGAGGCGGCCGAGCGGCAGCGCCTCGGGGTGCTGCTCCTTCAGGAAGGCGACCAGCTTCTCGCGGACCTCGCAGCGCAGGTCGAACGCCTGGCCCGAATTGCGGGCGCTGACCAGGCAGCGCAGCTCCATCGTCCGCTCGCGCAGGTCGGTGACCTGCAGCACGACCACCCGCCCGTCCCACAGGGGCGAGGCCCGGGCGATCTCCTCCAGCCGCGCGCGGATGGCCGCCACCGGCGCAGCGTAGTCGACATGGAGCAGCACCACGCCCAGCAGCTCCGAACTCTCGCGGGTCCAGTTCTGAAAGGGGTTCTGCAGGAAGTAGCTGAGCGGCAGCACCAGCCGGCGCTGGTCCCAGACGCGGATCACCACATAGGTGGCGGTGATCTCCTCGACGTTGCCCCACTCGCCCTCGACGACCACGGCGTCGTCGATGCGGATCGGTTGGGTCATGGCGATCTGGATGCCGGCGATCAGGTTGGACAGCAGCGGCTGCAGGGCCAGGCCCACGATGATCGAGGCCGCCCCGCCCGCGGCCAGCAGGCTGACGCCCCACTGCCGCACGCCGCTGACCGTCATCAGGGCGAGGCTCGCGGTGACGATGAAGATCAGGATGATGAGCGCCCGCCTCAGAATGCGCACCTGGGTCAGGTGCTTGCGGGCCAGCAGGTTGTCGTCGACATCCACCTTGAAGCGCCGCATGTAGAGGGCGGTGGCGATGTCGAGCGCGATGTAGGCGGTCCAGCCCAGCAGCACGATGAAGGCGATCAGCAGCAGGTGGCGCAGACCGCCCGCCAGCTCCGGCGGCAGCGGGGCGATCGCCGAGGAGGCCGCCAGCGCCGCGATCAGCAACGCCAGGCGGCCGGGCCGCCGGGTGCGGATCACCATCGGTCGCCAGAACTCGTCGGCGCGGCGCATGGCCCGCCGCACCAGCCGCACGATGATCTCGTGGGTGACGAGGGCGGCGGCGAGCGCCAGCGCCATCAGCAACAGGCTGAAGACCCAGGTTGGCCAGCCGAGCAGCCGCTCCGCCTGGCCGATCAGGCCGGCGATCGTCGGGGTGGGGTCCACGAGGCGGGTTCTCTCCTTGCGGCCCTAAGGCCCGGAGCCCGCGCCCGGTTCCCCCTTCAGTCGCCGTACGGCGCCTGCCGAATGACCGGAGGGACCCAGTCCGGGTCCAGCGCCTTGGCCGGCGTGGAGCCGGTGACCATCCCCATGAAGCTGTTGAGCCGGGTGTCGTAGCCCAGCAGTTCGCGCACCCTGGGGGAGTAGCCGCGCACCGTCTCCTTCGGGATCGCCAGGAAGAAGTTCTCCTGCGTGCGGGCCCAGG
>JAQVDF010000065.1 GCA_028698405.1 Phenylobacterium sp.
GCCGCCGGCCGCCTTGCCGACCTCGTCCGGATCGAACCGGCAGTAGCCGCGCAGGGCCCCGGAGGTGTCGTAGTCGGCGACCACGTAGCGCACCGGGCCCGAGCCCTGGGCCTGGACGATCAGCCGGCCGTCGAACTTCAGGCTCGAGCCCACCAGAGCGGCCAGGGCGCAGCACTCGCCCAGGAGGTTGGCGACGGGCTCGGGATAGGCGTGGCCGGAGAGGATCTCGTCGATGGAAGCGCCCAGGCGCACCAGCCGGCCGCGCACGGGCTCGCCTTCGATCTGGAAGGCGCCGACCAGGTCGTCGGGAATTCGGGTGTCAGACATTGGCGGCGATATAGGGTGCGAGGGACGCGGTTGCGAGCGCCCTTCTTTTCCCCCTGCATGGAGAGGGAAGCCCTCAGATTGCGCCGAAGCACCAGGCGAGGATGGACTTCTGGGCGTGGATGCGGTTCTCGGCCTCGTCCCAGATCAGCGACTGGGGTCCGTCCATCACCTCGTCGGTGACCTCTTCGCCGCGGTGGGCGGGCAGGCAGTGGAGGAAGACGCTGTCCTTGGCGGCGAGCGACATCAGGGCCGAGTCCACCTGGTAGGGCTCCAGTGCCTCGAGCCGCTCGTCGTGGTCGGTGTCGCCCATCGAGACCCAGGTGTCGGTGACCACCACGTCGGCGCCGCGCACGGCCTCGCGCGGGTCGTCGGTCATCTCCACCTTGCCCTGCTCCTGGGCGGCGCGGGCGAGGTCGACGAGGTCGGGGTGGTAGACCGGCGGGCAGGCGATGTGCAGCCGGTAGCCCAGCTTCGGCGCAGCGTGGATGAAGCTGGCGCAGACGTTGTTGCCGTCGCCCACCCAGGCGATGGTCTTGCCGGCGATCGGGCCGCGGTGCTCTTCGATGGTCTGGATGTCGGCGATGATCTGGCAGGGGTGGCCCTTGTCGGACAGGCCGTTGATCACCGGCGCCGAGCCGGCCAGCGCCAGCCGCTCGATGTCCTCGTGCCGGTTGGCGCGGATCATGATCGCGTCGACCATCCGCGACAGCACCTTGGCGGTGTCCTCGATGGTCTCGCCGCGGCCGAGCTGCATGTCGGCCGAGGTGGAGATGATCACCGCCCCGCCCAGCTGGCGCATGGCTGCGTCGAACGAGAAGCGGGTGCGGGTCGAGTTCTTCTCGAAGATCATCGCCAGCGTGCGGTCGCGGGCCGGCGCGTCCGGGTCGACCCGGCCCTTGGGCCAGCCGGCGCGGGCCTTCTTGCGCGCGTGGGCGTCGTCGAGGATGGCGCGCAGGTCCGCCGCCTCCAGCTTCCAGAGGTCGACGAAGTGTCTGACGGGCTCGGTCATGTCGTGGGTTCCGTCCGGACGCCGCCCGCCCCGCCGGCGACGGGGAGAGCGGGGGGATATGAAGCGGGGGGTCAGGCCGCCGCCTTGGCCTTCTTGCGGGCGGCCTCGCAGGCGCGTTCGAGCTTCTCGACGGCCTCGCGGGCCTCCTCGAGGGTGAGGATCAGCGGCGGCAGAAGGCGCACGCAGTTGTCGCCGCCGCCGGCCACCAGCAGGCGCTCGTCGCGCGCGTGCTGCATGAACTCGCGGTTCGGGGTGGCGAGCTTGAGGCCGATCAGCAGGCCCTTGCCGCGGATGTCGAGGACCACGTCCGGGAACCGCTCCTGCAGGCCCGAGAGCTGCTGAGTGAAATAACCCGCGACCTCGCGCACGTGGTCCATCAGTTCCGGATCGGCGAGCTCTTCCAGAGCCGCCAGGCCGACCGCCATGGCCAGCGGGTTGCCGCCGTAGGTGGAGCCGTGCGAGCCCACGGTCATGCCGGCGCCGGCCTCGGCCGTGGCCAGGCAGGCGCCGACCGGGAAGCCGCCGCCGAGCGCCTTGGCGATGGCCATGATGTCGGGCTGGACGCCCTCCACCCACTCGTGCGCGAACAGCTTGCCGGTCCGACCCAGGCCGCACTGGATTTCGTCGTAGATCAGCAGCACGCCGGTCTCGTCGCACAGCCGGCGCATCTCTTTCAGGGCCGCTTCCGACAGGGCGCGGGCGCCGCCCTCGCCCTGCACCGGCTCGACCAGGATGGCCGCGGTGGTCGGGCCGACAGCGGCCCGCAGAGCGTCCATGTCGCCGTAAGGCAACTGCACGAAGCCGGGCAGGCGCGGGCCGAAGCCCTCCAGGTAGGTCGCGTTCCCCGAGGCGTTGACCGCCGCGATGGTGCGGCCGTGGAAGCTGCCCTCGAAGCCGATGATGTCGATCCGCTCCGGCTGGCCGTTGGCCCAGTGGTGCTTGCGCGCCGTCTTGATGGCGCACTCGATCGCCTCGGCCCCCGAGTTGGTGAAGAACACCACGTCGGCGAAGGTCAGCTCGCAAAGCTTCGCCGCCAGCTTCTCCTGGCCCGGGATGGTGAAGATGTTGGAGACGTGCCAGAGCTTCTCGGCCTGGTCCTTCAGCGCCTGGACCAGCTTGGGATGGCTGTGGCCCAGGGCGTTGACGGCGATGCCGGCCAGGCAGTCGAGGTAGGCCTCGCCCTCCGTCGTGAAAAGTCGCGAACCCTCGCCTCGCTCGAACGCCAGCGGGGCGCGATTATAGACGCCCATGATGTGGTCGCTGGGAACGGGCGCGGCTTGCGTCGCGGTCTTTTCGGTCACGAGGGAGGCCCTCCAAAGACGAACATCCCCGCCGCTCTGGCGACGGGGACTGGAAGGCTGCACCTTTTCGTCTCGTGCGGGCGCCCTGTCAATGACCTCGCGGCCACACCGGGCGACCCGTTTCGGGCGCCCCGCGCCTTCCGGCGGAGCGCGAACCGCGTCTGGCTTGCATTCAGGTTGAGCGCGCCCGTCATGATTGAACTGCTTCCCGCCCCAGACCAGGTGCTGGCCTACCGCCTGCTCGGGCCTGCGGGTCCCGACGGCTACGACCTGCTGACGGCGCAGGCCGAGAGGCAGCTGGCGGGCCGGCCCCTGGCCGGCGTCGTGGCCGACGCCACCGACTTCGCCGGAGCAGGCCCCGAGGCGATGATGATGGACGTGCGGCTCGGGCTCTCGCGTCTGCACGCGTGGCGCGGCTTCCGCCGGGCGGCGCTGGTCACCGACCGCGCCTGGCTCAAGGCCCTCGTCGGCCTCGACCCGCTGGTCCCCGATCTCGAAGCCCGCGCCTTCGCCCCCGAGGAGCGCGCGACCGCGATCGCCTGGGCGGCAGGGGAACAGCCTCCCCTCCCCTGAGGGGAGCAAATCTCACGTCTTCAGCTTGTAGCCGGTCTCGAACATCCACAGGCACAGGCAGGCGAGGGCGATGACCAGGCCGGCGGTCATGCCGACGCCGGTGAACAGGTTGCCTTCGGCCCGGCCGATGAAGCCGTAGCGGAAGCCGTCGATCAGATAGAAGAAGGGATTGAAGTGGCTGGCCGTGCGGAACGGCTCGGGCAGCCGCTCTACGAGGTAGAAGGTCCCCGACAGGAAGGTCATGGGCATGACCACGAAGTTGGTGACCACCGCCATGTGGTCGAACTTCTCGGCCCACAGCCCGGCCATGATGCCGAGCAGCCCCAGGATCAGGCTGGCGCCGATCCCGAAATAGGCCACCGCCCACAGGTGGGTGAGCGGCAGGCCGGTGAACGGCAGCACGGCGAGCCAGGTCACCGCCCCCACCAGAACGCCCCGCGTCGCCGCCCCAAGAGCGAACGCGGCCACATGCTCCGGCGGCGACAGCGGCGGGGTCAGGAAGTCGCTGATCAGCCCGTTCATCTTGGCCTGCAGCAGGCTCGACGACGAGTTGGCGAAGGCGTTGTTGAGGATGCTCATCATGATCAGGCCGGGAGCCACGAAGGTGGCGAAATTCACCCCGGCCACGGGCTGGCGCGTCGCGCCCACGGCCACGACGAACACCATCATATAGAGCAACGAGGTGACCACCGGCGCGGCCAGGGTCTGCAGCCCGACCTTCCAGAACCGCCGCACCTCCCTCAGGTAGAGGGTGCGCAGCCCCGCCCAGTTGACGCCGTGGTAGTCCCGCGGCTCGGGCGGGATGACGGCTTCCACGAGAACCGCGTCGGAGGGGACGTCCTTCATGGCTCCCGATGTGCGCCGAAGCCGCTCGCGCCGCAAGTGTGCGGCAGGGCGCCGCAACATCTTGTTCCTGTGGATGAACGGCATGGCGCCTATTGTGGTCGTTTACGGGTTGTTTACGATATCTAGTGGTTGCTGAGAGATGAATTGGATCGGCGCCACAAGATGTTGATCCAGGGGGCTGCGCGGGGCGGCGCCTGGTGTTCGTAGATTGCTGGGAGGCGGACATGGGCTGGACGGACGAGCGGGTCGAACTTCTCAAGAAGCTCTGGCAAGACGGCCTCTCGGCCAGTCAGATCGCCAAGCAACTCGGCGGCGTGACGCGCAACGCGGTGATCGGCAAGGTCCACCGCCTGGGCCTGTCCGGCCGCGCGACGCCCTCCAAGCCGGCCCGCCCGGCCTTCAAGGCGCCCCGTCCCGCCCCTCGCGCGGCCGCGCCGGCCGCGCCGCGCCGCATCGTCCAGCCGCTGGCGGCGGCCCGCCCGGCCCCCGAGCCGGTGCGCTACGTCGACGAGGCGCCGGGCACGGCCACGGTGCTGACCCTCGGCGCCCACATGTGCAAGTGGCCGATCGGCGATCCCGCCAGCGAGGACTTCACCTTCTGCGGCCGCCGCACTTCGGACAGCCCCTATTGCCTCGAGCACCAGCGGGTCGCCTATCAGCCGGCGCAGACCGGCAAGAAGAAGGCGACCGCCACCGAACTGGCCCGCTCGCTCCGCCGTTACCTCTAGTAGCGTCGCGTCCTCCACCAACTGGCGCTCCGGCCGCTCCGCCGGAGCGCCATTTTCATGCCTGGGGCCGGCCGGCGGCGATCGGTCCGGGTTGGGCCGGACGCGGCGAGCGGCTACCTTCGAACCATGACCGACGCAGCGGCCGCCGACGCCCCCTCCAATGCCCGGCCCTATTCCGTCTCGGAACTGGCCTTCGCCCTCAAGCGCACGCTCGAGGACGCCTACGGCTTCGTGCGGCTCAGAGGCGAACTGTCCAAGGTCACCCACCACAGCAACGGCCACGTCTACCTGACGCTGAAGGACGAGCGTGCGGCCATCGACGGCGTCGTCTGGAAGGGGTCCGTCCGCGGGCTGAAGTGCCGGCCCGAGCAGGGGCTGGAGGTGATCGTCACGGGCAAGATCACCACCTACCCGGCCGGCTCGCGCTATCAGATCGTCATCGAGACGATGGAGCCGGCCGGCGTCGGCGCCCTGCTGGCCCAGCTCGAGAAGCTGAAGGCCCGGCTCGCCGCCGAGGGGCTGTTTGACCGGGCGCGCAAGAAGCCGATCCCCGCCATGCCGGCGACCATCGGCGTCATCACCAGCCCGACCGGGGCGGTGATCCGCGACATCCTGCACCGCATCCGCGACCGCTGGCCCTGCCGGGTGGTGGTCTGGCCGGTGGTGGTGCAGGGCGACGCCGCCGCCACCCAGGTGCGCGCGGCCATCGACGGCTTCTGCGCCCTGGGGGGCGGGCCGATTCCCCGCCCCGACGTGCTGATCGTCGCCCGCGGCGGCGGCTCGGTGGAGGACCTGTGGCCGTTCAACGACGAGCAGCTGGCCCGCACCGTGGCAGGCTGCACCATCCCGCTGATCTCCGCCGTCGGGCACGAGACCGACACCACCCTGATCGACTTCGTCTCCGACATGCGCGCGCCGACGCCCACGGCCGCCGCCGAGATGGCGACGCCGGTGCTGGCCGAGCTGCGGGCCGCGGTCAGCGACCTGTCGGCGCGGATGCACCGCTGCGGCGCGCGGGTGGTGGAGGATCGGCGCGGCCGGGTGGAGGCCGCCGGCCGCAGCCTCGCCCGCATCCCGGACCTCGTGGAGATGGCCGGTCAGCGCTTCAACATCGCCGCCTCGCGGCTGTCGGCGGGGCTGACCCGCAACGTCGACGCCCACGAGCGTGACCTGGTCCGCGTCGCCGCCCGGCTGTCTCCGCACCTCCTGGAGCGGCCGCAGAGGGTGCAGCTCGACCGGCTGACCGGGCTCGCCGCCCGCCTCGCCCCGGCGGTGGATCGCAAGCTGGACCGCGCCGCCGAGCGGCTCGCGGGCCTGGAGAAGCTGCGCCTGTCGCTGAACCCCGACCGCCCCCTGCGCCTCGGCTTCGCCAGAGTCCATCGGCCGGACGGGACGCTGGTCACCACCGGAGCCTCGCTGGCCTCGGGCGACAGCGTCGCGCTGGTCTTCCAGGACAAGGAAAACGTGCGCCACGCGGTCGTCGACGGGGGTGCGCCCGAGCCGCGGCCGGCGAAGACCGCCCGCGCGAAGCCGCCAGCCGCACCCGCCGAGCAGGGCGACCTGTTCTGAGACGCCGGGAAGGACTAAATAGCCGCCCATGAACGCCCACGACCGCGAGCTCTCCGCCGGCGAAATCGCCTCCGTCCACTACGGCGACGGCGAGTTCGTCGTGCTGCGCGCGGGCCGCTACGTGATCTGCGCCGTCAGCGGCGTGAAGATCCCGCTCGAAGCCCTCCGCTACTGGAACCCGGCCACCCAGGAGGCCTACGCCGGCCCGGCCGAGGCGCTCCAGCGCTGGAAGGAACTGAACGCCAAGGCGTAAGCCCCTCCCTCTCCCGGCGAATGACGGGACGAGCGAGTCCAGAAGACGCGGCTAAGCCGCCGCCCTGGCCTTCTTGTAGATCTCGTTCGGCCAGCGCTTGTGGACCCACCACCATTCGTGGGGGCGTTCGCGGATGCGCTCTTCCATGAAGGCGTTGACCCTCCGCACGGCGGTTTCGAGGTCGACGGAGCGGTCGCCGGTGTCGGCGAGGTGGATCGGCTCGTGCACGACCACCCGAAACCGCGCCCCCTTGGTCCGCTGGACGCTCATCGGCTGCAGCGGGGCGCCGAACCTGAGCGCGAACTTGGACGGCCCCGGCGCGGTATGGGCCAGGTGGCCGAAGAAGGGCGCAGCGATCCCGCCGTTGAACTTCTGGTCGTTCATCAGCGCCACGGACTCGCCGCGGGCCATGGCCTTGATGATGTCGCGCGCGCCTTCTTCGCCCTTGGGGGCGAAGTCGCGCACCCCGTAGCGCCAGCGGCTCTTTCGGAAGCGCTTCTCGATGTAGGGGTTGTTGGCCGCGCGGTAGGTGATCTGGCACTTCACGCCGGAGTTCACGATCACCGCGCTCATCACCTCCATGTTGGAGAAGTGGCCGGAGATGAACACCACCGGCCCGGCCCCGGCGGCGATCTCGGCCAGCCGCTCGGCGCCGACGATCTCCACCCGCGAGGGATCGTTGATGATCCTGTCCAGGATCGGGTGTTCGACGAAGAACCGGCCCAGGCTTTCCCACTGATCGGCGATCAGCCGCGCCCGCTGGTCCGCCGGCAGGTTCGGGAACACCAGCTCGAGGTTGCGCTCGACCACGCGCTGGGTGCTGGTCAGCGGCCCCAGCGTCTTCACCAGCCAGCCGCCGAAGTCGGAGGCCGCGTCCACGGGCAACAGCCGGATCAGCCCCACGAACAGGTCGAACGCCAGCGCTTCGAGACGCCAGAGGAGGTGCTGGGCAAGGGACGCGCGCGGTTCGGCCATCGGCCCCTAGGTGGCGCCGCTTGATGCGCTGTGCAACGCGAACCGCGCTCGCGTGGCGCGCGACTTGCCGCCCAAAGCCCGGAGCGTCCCAGATTGGGACGAGGGCAGGGAAGTCACGGTATGCGTCCGAAGACCATGGGCAACGAGATCGACATCCACCTGGGCAAGCGGCTGCGCCGGCGCCGGCGCCTGCTCGGCCTGACCCAGCAGCAACTGGCGGGCGCCTGCGGCGTCCGCTTCCAGCAGATCCAGAAATACGAGTGCGGCGCCAACCGCATCTCCGCTGCGCGGCTGTGGCAGCTTTCCGAAGCGCTGCAGGTGCCGGTGGCCTATTTCTACGACGGGCTGTCCGACCAGCAGCGCGGTCTC
>JAQVDF010000066.1 GCA_028698405.1 Phenylobacterium sp.
CGCCATCCAGTAGCGGAGCAGGTAGTTGTGGCTGGAGAAGGGGAAGACCACCGCGAAGATCAGCGGCGGGGCGCCCTCGGCCCGGCGCTTTTCGATCAGAGCCTTCAGCGGCGCGGCCGTACGCGGCCGGACGGCCATGGCCTGGGGATCGAGCGCGCGCATCGCCTCGGCGAGATCGGTCGAGACGGTGATCGCCGCGCCGTGCTGATTGAGCGCCAGTGGCGCGACCATCGGCGCAGCCTGGCCGCTGACGCCCAGGCTGACGGCCAGCGGCAGCGGCCCCAGCATGTGGGCCCCGTCCAGCGCCCCCATCGCCACCTTGTCGCGGATGTTGGCCCAGGAGGCCTCGCGGCTCAGCGTCACCGACAGCCCTTCGGCCTCGAAGAAGCCCAGCTCCCTGGCGGCGGCCAGCGGGGCGCAGTCGGTCAGAGGGATGAACCCGAGCCGAAGCTCGCGCTGCTCGAGGCTCACGTGTCGTCTCCCTTCAGCACGCCGGCGAAGGCGATCAGGTCGGCGGCGACCGCGGCCAGCGGCCGGCCGTTGTCCATGGCGAGCTTGCGCAGCGCCCGGTAGGCGGCGTCCTCGTCCAGCCCCCTGGCCTTCATCAGCAGGCCCTTGGCCCGCTCGATGGTCTTGCGCGAGGCGAGATCGGCGCGGGCCTTCTCCAGGTCGGCGCGCATCTGCTGCATGACCGCGAAGCGGCTCATCGCCACCTCCAGCACCGGGCGCACGCGGCCGGGCGCCAGGCCGTCGACCACGTAGGCCGCGACCCCGGCGGTCACCGCCGCCTCGGCCAGCCCCGGCGTCGAGCGGTCGACGAACATCACCACCGGCCGCGGATTGGCCTGACTGGCCTCCTTCAGGCTCTCCAGGGTGTCGCGGTCCGGGCTCTCACAGGCGATGACGATGACGTCGGGGGAGAGCCTTGCGAGGTCGGCCTCGATCGCCTCGAAGCTGGGCGCACGGGTGACCTCGAGCGGATCCACCTCGCTCAGGCCTTCGGCGACCAGCGCCGCACGGGCCTCGTCGGGGTCGATGATCAGCACTCGCATCGAGGCCCGGATGGCCGGGCCCGACCGCCGGATCAACCGCACGCCGCGCTAGCGAGCGCAAAAGCCGCACGGCGCCTGAATTTCGGGCAGCTCCTTTAGCGGGGCAGCTCCAGCACCGTGTCGGGCAGCTCGTTGGGACTGCGCGGGCCCGGCGGGAAGTGGCGGGCCAGGATGTCGCCGCAGCGGGTGGCGGCGTCGCTCAACCCCTTGGCGGTCCGGCCCAGCCGCAGCTCCTTGAGCAGGTCGGCGACCACCGCGTCCCATTCCTTGTGGTCGACCACGGCGGCGATGGCCTCGTCGGCCACCAGCTCCACACGGTGCTCGGCCAGCGAGACGTAGATCAGGACGCCGGTGCGCTCGGCCGTCTCGTGCACGCCTTTGGAGAAGAACAGCTCCTGGGCGTGCTGGCGCACTCTTTCGGCCTTCAGTCCCGGAGTGGTCAGCAGGATCCGCACCGGGCGCCAGGCGACGAGCAGGCCGACGGCGGCGAACAGCACCGCCTGCAGCAGGATCGCCCCCATCAGCGCCGCCCGCGCGGCGGTCTCGGCCGCGGCCCCCACCTGCACCGCCGTCCAGCCGCTGACGGCGGACGGGACGCTGACCTCGACGCCGAGCAGCAGCAGCAGCGCCGGCCCCAGCAGGGCCGCGCCCGCCGCCCAGGCCAGCGGGGTCTCGCGATAGTCCGAGGACCGCGCGGCCAGCACGCAGTAGATTTCGCCGCTGGTCTTCTTCTCCGCCGTGGCGATGGCTGCGGCGATCTCGGCCCGCTCCTGGTCGGTCAGCATCTCACCACCTGCCCGAGGACCCGCCGCCGCCGAACGAGCCGCCGCCGCCCGAGAAGCCGCCGCCCCCGCTCCAGCCGCCGCCGCCGCTCCAACCGCCGCCTCCGCGGCCGCTGCCGCCGCGGCCGCTGCCGCCGCCGGAGAACAGGATCGGCAGCAGCCACCACAGGCCGCGCCGCCGGCGCCCGCCGCCAAGGATGCTGAGCATGATGAAGACGAAGACGATGAACACGGCCACCGGCCAGCCGCCGCCTTCGTCGGCCTCGGCCCGGCGCTGCTCGGCCGCGGCGACCTGCGCCTTCGCCTGGTCGTCCGGCAGGCTGAGCTGGGCGATCGCGGCGCGGGCGCCCTCGACCGTCCCGGCCTCCATCTCGCCGGCCTTGAACCTGGGCAGCACCTTCTCCTGCAGGATCAGGAAGGCCAGGGTGTCTGTGAACACCGGCTCCAGGCCGTAGCCGACCTCGAAGCGCACCTGACGGTCGTTGGGCGCGACGATGAAGACGACGCCGTTGTCCTCGCCCTTCTGGCCGACGCCCCAGGTGCGGCCGAGCTGGTAGCCGTACTCCTCGATCTCGTAGCCGCCGAGGTCGGAGATGGTGGCCACCACCATCTGCCGCCCGGTCTGCTGTTCGAGCTGGGCGAGTTCGGCGACAAGCTGGGCCTCGGCGGCGGGCGAGAGGATGTTCGCCTCGTCCACCACCCGACCGGTCAGGGCCGGGAACCTCGGCGCGGCGAAGGCCGCCGCCGCGCCGAGCAGCAGGATCACCGCGGCGACGACGGCGCCGCGAACGGCGCCCGCCCGCGTCATTGCGCCGGCGCGGGCTGGGCGGGCAGAGCCGGCGGCGGGGCCGAGCCGGGCGTCACCGGCGCTTGGTCGCCGCCCGGCGTCGCGGGCGCGGCGGCGCCGGCCGGGGGGGCGCCGACCGTGCCGAAGTCCACCGTCGGCGCGCTCTGCGCCGTGGCCGAGGCCGTGAACAGCTGCATCGGCTTGGAGCCGGAGTGCAGCGTCTTGGCCCAGATGATGGTCGGGAAGGTGCGCAGCGAGGTATTGTAGTCGCGGACGGCCTCGTTGTAGTCGCGCCGCGCGATGTTGATGCGGTTTTCGGTCGCCTCGATCTCGTTCTGCAGCGCCAGGAAGTTCTGGTTCGACTTCAGCTCGGGATAGCGCTCCTGGATCATCATCAGCCGGCCCAGCACGCCGCTGAGCTGGTCCTGGGCGGCGGCGTAGCGCTGCATCGCCTCGGGGTCGGTGAGGGTGGAGGCGTCGACGGTCACCGCCGTGGCCCTGGCCCGGGCCTCGATCACCTCGGTCAGCACCGCCCGCTCCTGCGCCGCGTAGCCGCGCACGGTCTCGACGAGGTTGGGGATCAGGTCGGCGCGACGCTGGTAGGTGGCCTGCACGTTGGCCCAGGCCGCCTTGGCCTGTTCTTCCTTGGTTGGAATGGTGTTGTAGCCGCAGCCGGCGAGCGCCAGCGGCGCAACGATCAGCAGGGCGAGACGGGCGAGGCGGCTGAGCATCTAGGCGGCGCTCCCTTCATGGCTTGCACGCTCACAAGCTTGAGCCTGCAACATGGTCCCTGGTTTGACTTCACGCAATTCGCCTTCCTCCCCTTCGGGGGATGGCGTCACGTCCGCGAGGCGAACTCCGAGTCGCCGGTCGCAGCGACGACGGCGTCGTCGAACGAGGCGTGGGCGGAGTGGTAGAGGCGAGCGTAGAGGCCGCCCTGCCCCATCAGCGCCTCGTGCGGGCCCTGTTCGACGATGCGGCCCTGTTGCAGGACGATGATCCGGTCGGCGTCGCGGATGGTCGCCAGCCGGTGGGCGATGACCATGCAGGTGCGGCCGGCGAACAGCACCTTCAGCGCCTTCTGGATGGCCTGTTCGGTGAAGCTGTCGATGTTGGCCGTCGCCTCGTCCAGGATCAGGATCTTGGGGTCGGCGACCAGCGCCCGGGCGAAGCTGACCAGCTGGCGCTGGCCCAGGCTGATGTTGCGCCCGCGCTGGCCGAGCCGGGTCTGGTAGCCCTCCGGCAGCCGCATGATGAAGTCGTGGGCGCTGACCGCCTTGGCCGCCTCGACGATCTCCTCCAGTGAGGCGTCGGTGTTGTAGCGGATGTTCTCCTCGATGGTGCCGGTGAACAGGAAGGGCTCCTGCAGCACCATGCCGATCACCCGGCCGAGGCTGTCCAGCTCGACGTCGCGCACGTCGTGGCCCCCGACCAGCACCTGTCCCGCGTCGACGTCGTAGAACCGGTGGGTCAGCGACATGATCGAGGTCTTGCCCGAGCCTGTGGGCCCGACCAGAGCGACCACTTCGCGCGGCTTCACCTGGAAGGAGATGTCGTGCAGCACCGGCCGCTTGGGGTCGTAACCGAAGGTCACGCTTCGGAACTCGACGGTGGGCTCGATGTCGGGCCCCAGCCGCACCGCGCCCGGCCGGTCGCGGATGGTCACCGGCACGTCCAGCACCTCGAAGATGCGATGTCCCGCCGCCATCGCCCGCTGCATGATGGTGTATTGCATGGAGAGCATGCGGACGGGATCGAAGAAGCGCTGCACGTAGAAGATGAAGGCGACCATCACGCCTACGTCCAGCCGCCCGCCCAGCACCGCATTGCCGCCGACCACGATCACGATGGCCATGGCGAAGCCGGTCAGCACGTCGACGGTTGGCACCATCACCTGGGTCAGCTTGGCCGAGCCGACCTGCGCGACCATGTTCTCGCGCGCCTTCTCCTCGTAGAGCTCGAAGTTCATCGCCTCGCGGCGGGTCTCCTGCACGGTGCGGACGCCCTGGATGTTCTCGGCCAGCGCCGAGTTGGCCGAGGAGCTGGCGTCTCGGGCCTGGCGGAAGGTCTTCTTCGAATAGGGCAGCCAGACCGCCCGGATGGCGATCAGCATCGGGATGACGGTCAGCGTCAGCAGCCCGAGCTGCAGGTCGGTGGCCAGCAGCACGATGGCGATGCCGACCAGCAGGACGAGGTCGCCCACGGCGCCGGTGGTGCTCTCCAGGAACTCCTGCAGCGCGTTCACGTCGCCCTGCAGCCTGGCCATGATCCGGCCGACGTGGGTCTTGTCCATGAACGACAGCGACACGTCCTGGAAGTGGCTGAACATCGCCCGCCGGACGTCGAAGATCACCTTCTGGGCGAGCCGGGCGCTCATCCACTGCTCGAGGAAGAAGGCGCCGGCGTTCAGCACGATCACCCCGGCGAAGATCATCAGCAGCTGGTCGAGGCGGCCGGGGGCCTGGCGGGCGGCCGCGTCCACCGCCCGGCCGATCAGGAAGGGGATGGTCATCGCCGTCGCGGCCGAGGTCACGACCGCGATCTGGGCGAGGATCAGGTAGGTCTTGTGCGGCTTCAGGAAGGCGAAGAAGCGCCGCAGGATGTTCGGGTCGAAGGAGGCGAAGATCTCCTCGGCCTCGGCCGAGCCGAGGCTGGCCCGGGGGCGATTGGGGGCGCTGGAGGGCGCGGCCCCGTCGCGGTCGAAGGCGAAGTCGCTCATGCCTGGGCCGCCTCCATGTTCTCGACGCCTGCTTCGTCGTCGATCACCCCGCCCTGCTCGGTGCGGGTCTGCAGGGCGTAGAGGTCGGCGTAGACGCCGCCCCTCGCGACCAGCTCGGCGTGTGTGCCGCGCTCGATCACCCGGCCCTCGTCGATCACCAGGATCTCGTCGGCGTGCATCAGCGAGGACAGACGGTGGGCGATGATCACCGTGGCCATCGCCCGGGTGGCCTGCTTGATCCCCTCGCGCACCTTCTTCTCGGTGACCGCGTCGATGGCGGCGGTGGAGTCGTCGAAGATCATGATGCCCGGCCCGAGCACCACGCCACGGGCGATGCTCATCCGCTGCCGCTGGCCGCCGGACAGGGCCACGCCCCGCTCGCCGACCCGGGTCTCGTAGCCGCCCGGCAGGGCGGCGATGTAGTCGTGCAGCTGGGCCATGCGCGAGGCCCCGACGATCCGGTCCTCGCTGGCCCAGGGGTCGGCGTAGGCGATGTTGTTGGTGATGGTGGTGTCGAACAGGAAGGCCTCCTGCTGCACCAGCCCGACATATTCGCGCAGCGAGGCCAGGGTCACGTCGCGGATGTCGACACCGTCGATGGTGATGCGCCCGCCGGTGACGTCGTAGAAGCGCGGGATCAGCTGGGCGATGGTCGACTTGCCGCTGCCCGGCGGGCCGACGATGCCGACCGTCTGCCCCGGCCCCACCTCGAAGCTGATGTCTCTCAGGATCGGCCGGCCGCTGTCGTAGGCGAAGTCTACGTGCTCGAAGCGCAGCACGCCGCGCTCGGGCGCAAGCGGCCTGGCGTGCGGCGCGTCGGCGATCTCCGGCTCTAGGTCGAGCACCTCGAACAGCCGCCCGCCCGACGAGGTCGCCCGCGCCGCCGAGGCGAAGATCATGGCGATCTGCCGGATCGGCGTCTGCAGCAGCGTCATGTAGGTGAGGAACTCGGTCAGCTTGCCGACCGAGATCTGCCCCGCCGCCACCTTGTGCCCGCCGTACCAGAGCAGCAGGGCCATGGAGCCGTAGAAGGACAGGGTCATCGCCGAGACGGCGCGGAAGCGCAGAGTGATGCGCTTGTAGGAGTATTTCAGGACGTCCTCGGCCGCCCCGTCGAACTTGTCGAGTTCGTGCCGCTTTCCGGCGAAGGCGCGAACCACCCGGATGCCCTGCAGGTTCTCCTCCATGATCAGGGTGAGGATCGCCTGCAGCTGCTGGACCTTCAGCCAGGTCACCCTGAGCAGGAAGCCCATGCGGGCCAGCGCGAAGCCTGCGATGGGCACGAACAGCAGCCCGACCACCGCCATGCCGGGATCGGTGACGGACATCATCGCCGTCGCCACAGTGAGCAGCAGCACCAGGGTGAAGGACTGCATCATCCCGCCCTGGATGAAGGCCCGCGCGCCTTCGAGGTCGAGCATGCCGCGGGTGACCAGGTCGCCCGAGTGGATGCGGTCGTGGAATCCGAACGACAGCCGCTGGAGCTGCTGGAAGAAGGCGACGCGCAGGTCGTAGCCGACCTTCTGGCTGACCACCTCGGCGACGTAGCCGCCGAAGCCGGTGAGCAGGCCGCGGATGGAGGAGGCGAGGATCACCAGGCCGGCGGTGATCAGCAGCGCGCGGCGCGCCTCGTCGGCCAGCTCCGGCCCCTGGCCGAGCAGCCGGGTCGCCTGGTCGACCGCGTAGCCGAACAGCTTGGGCAGGGTGAGGCTCGCGATCGCCGAGCCCAGCGAGCAGCCGATCGCCAGCGCCACCCCGCCCGGATAGCGCAGGGCCAGCCGGATGATCCGCGACAGGACCCCCGGCATCGCCTTCACGTCGACCTGGCCGAAGCTCGGCGCCGCGGAGTCGTTCATGGCTCGCCCCGCAGCCGGAGGCGCATCTGACGCATACGCAATTGTCCGTCGTCCCTTGGGCCGAGCATGCCGCGCCCGGTCCAGCGCAGCCAACCCCCCGAAGTTAGGTAGGTTACCTAACTATCCATCGGTCCGAAAGCCCGTCGGCACTATCCATTGGTCCGAAAGCCCGTCGGCGCCCGGGGACACGGCGTTTTGACGCGGCAGGCAGAATCGATCGTTGGAATTGCCCATACGGAAATCCGCCGCCATAGTAGGGCCAGAGGACGGTGCGGCCGGCCTTTTTGTGGGCATATTGAGTCCGCAGGCGTCCGCGATGGTCTCCGCCTCGCCATTCATTATTGGCGTCCCCGCCGAGTTCAACGAGCGGGCGCGTCCCGGGAGGAATTTGATGACGGATGTTCAGGACCGCGTTGCGGATTTGACCGAGCGACTCAACCAGGCCGCCGTGACGGGGATGACCCAGGCGGTTTGGGCCGATGTGCAGCCCAACAAGGTGCAGATCATCGAGGTGCCGTCGGGCCGCACGCGGACGTTCAAGCAGGTGAACGACAACGCCAACCGGCTGGTCCGGCTGATGCGCAACGCCGGCCTGAAGTCGGGCGACTCGGTGGCGCTGCTCTGCTCGAACCGCGCCGAATTCGTCGAGGTGCTGTCCGCCTGCCAGCGCGGCGGCTTCCGCATCACGCCGGTGAACTGGCACCTGAAGGCCGACGAAGTCAGCTACATCGTGTCCGACTGCGAGGCCAAGGCGCTGTTCGCCGAGGCGC
>JAQVDF010000067.1 GCA_028698405.1 Phenylobacterium sp.
TCTTCCGATCTCGCCCGCGCCGCCCGCAGCGCCTGGGAGAGCGAGGTGGCCGGCCCGATCGACCGCGCGGCCGAAAGGGTCGCCAAGGCGCGGTTCGCGGTCTACGGCGATGCGGTCTACCCCGACGCCACCTTCACCGCCCGGCTGTCCTACGGAAAGGTCGCCGGCTGGACGCACCGCGGCCAGACCATCCCGGCCTTCACCACCATCGCGGGACTCTACGACCGGGCGACCGGCGCCGAGCCCTACGAACTCGCGCCCCGCTGGGTCGCGGCCGAGGACCGGTTGAACGCCGCCACGGTGTTCAACTTCGTCACCACCAACGACATCATCGGCGGCAACTCCGGCTCGCCGGTGGTCAACGCAAGGGGCGAGGTCCTGGGCGCGGCCTTCGACGGCAACATCCACTCGCTGGGCGGCAACTACGGCTACGACGGCGAGGTCAACCGCACCGTGGTGGTCTCCACCGCTGCGATCAGCGAGGCGCTGGACAAGGTCTACGGCCAGCAGGCGCTGCTGAAGGAGCTGAAGGCGCGCTGAGCGGGACAGGGAGCTTCGCCGCCGCCCGAGCGTTGCTGTGACGGGTTGACGCAGGTCATGGCCGGGGCCTCTCTGGTCTGCGCGTCATCCCGTCCCTCTTCCGCGAAAGGAGCGCCATGAGAGGCTTCGTCGACGACATCGAAAAACTGACGACGGAAAACAGCGATTTCCGGCGGGTGCTCTACACCGGGGCCAACCTTCAGCTCGTGCTGATGACCCTGAAGCCCGGCGAGGAGATCGGCGAGGAGGTCCACGACGACCGCGACCAGTTCTTCCGCTTCGAGTCCGGCCAGGGCGAGGTCTTCATCGACGGCGTCCGCCACGCGGTGAAGGACGACGACGCGGTCATCGTGCCGGCCGGCGCGCGGCACAACGTGCGCAACGCGGGCGGCGAGCCGCTGCAGTTCTACACGCTCTACGGTCCGCCGGAGCATCGCGACGGCGTGGTCCACAAGACCAAGGCCGACGCCGAGCGCGACCACGACAACGACCACTTCGACGGCAAGACGACGGAATAGCGCCGCTTCCTCTTTGGTTGCCGCGGGCGCCGTCGCGACGTCAAATCGCCGGAGGCGCGGCCCCGAGTCGCGTCGCCGGCAGGAGGCCTCGGATGAAGATCGTGCTCGCAGCCCTGGCGCTCACCTTGGCGCCGGGGCTGGCCGCAGCCCAGGCATTCACCGTCGTCGGCCTGGACGGGCGGGAGAAGACGCTCTCCGCCGCCGAGATGGCCGACATGCCGCGGGCCAGCATCAAGCTCGCCGGCCGGCGGACCTACGAGGGCCCGCTGCTGTCCTACGTGCTCCGCGAGGTCGGCGCGCCGGCCGGCGCCAGGCTGCACGGCCCGGCGATGCGCACCTACGTGGTGGTCCGCGCCAAGGATGACTTCGCCGCAGTCCTGTCGCTCGCCGAGACCGACAAGGACTTCACCGGCCGCCAGGCGATCCTCGCCGACCGAGTCGACGGCCAGCCCCTCTCCGAGCGCGACGGCCCCTATCGCCTCGTCGTCGACGGCGACCTCAAGGGCGCCCGCAGCGTCTGGGGCGCCACCCGCGTGGAGCTGAAGCGGGCGGAGTGATCTTCGCTCACCCGAAGGGGAGGCAGCTCAGCCCCGGATCAGCTCGAGCGAGCGGATGCGGCTCTCGAGGCTGGGGCCGGTGGCCATGACGAACACTTCGTCGGCGCCGCTCTGGGCGGTCTTTTCGTCGAGCCGGGCGCGGACGAGGTCGGGCGGGCCTGCGAGGCTGCGGGCCTCGATCTCGGCCAGGGCGGGAGATGCGGCATGCTCGGCGAGGAAGGCCTCGGCCGCCTCGATGGTGCGGAAGCGCTGGCGCCGGCCGAGCGAGGTGGCGAGCTGCGAGGCGCGTCGAGGAGCGTCGAGCCGCCGGGCCTCCTCTGCGGTGTCCGCGGCGAGCGCAGCGGTGGCGATCCCGGCCCAGGGCGTCTCGCGCAGCGGGCCGGGCTGGAAGGCCGCGCGGTAGGCGGCGACGGCGGGGCCGCCTTCGGCCCTGGCGATGAACTCGGCGAACACCATCCCGACGCCGGCGGCGCCCGCCCAGGCCGCGCTCTCGGCCGAGGAGCAGAGCACGAACACGTCCGGGTGCGAGGGGCCGGACGGGTTGGCGCGGATGTCGTGGGCGGGATGTTCCGGCCCGATCGGGACCTTGCCCGAGGCGTCCAGCAGCCAGGCGCAGAGCAGGGCGAAGTAGTGCTCGAAGGCCTCCGAGCCGGCCGAGCGCAGGGCGCCGGCGGTGCGCGGATCGGCGCCCAGCGCGCGCCCGACGCCGAGGTCGATGCGGCCGGGCGCCAGCGCCCCCAACTCCATGAACACTTCGGCCACCTTCAGCGGCGAGTAGTTGACCAGCATCACCCCGCCCGAGCCCAGCCGGATGCGGCTGGTGGCCTGGGTCAGGACGGCGATCAGGATCTCCGGCGCGGGCGAGCCCAGCCCTGCGATGTTGTGGTGCTCGGCCACCCAGAAGCGGTGGTAACCCAGCCGCTCGGCCGCCCTGGCCACCTCTACGGTCTCGCGCACCGCCTGCGCCTGGGTGGCGTCGCCGGTGACGGGGGACAGGTCGAGAACGGAGAGCAGGGCCACGACGCGGATGTACGGCGCCGGTCGGGTCTGCGGAAGGGCTCCGCCTCGCCTAGCTGCGCGGCTTGCGCGGGCCGGTCTTCTTGATGACGGCCGAGAAGCTCATCACCGGGTCGTTCCCGGTGGTGATCAGACCGCGGACGAAAACCATCGAGCGGCCGGCCTTGACCACCTCGCCGGTCGCCTCGACCAGGGCGCCTTCCGGCACCGCGCCAACGAACTCGCCGTTGAAGGTGGCGGTGACGCTGTGGCTCTCGGTCAGCACGTCGCGGGCGATCACGAACAGGGCGAAGTCGGCGAAGGTCATGATGCAGCCGCCGTGCATGAAGCCGCCGCCGTTCATGTGCTTCTTCTCGGCGCGGAAGGCGCAGCGGGGCCGGCCCTGCTCGTCCTTGCGCCAGTAGAAGGGCCCGGCGTGGTCCTCGAAGGGATCGCCGCCCACGAAGTGGTTCCAGCCGGCCCACTCGCCCTCGGTGATCGTCTCCAGGCCCCAGACCTGACCCTGCTCGCCGCCGTCCATCGCGTTCAACCCCTTCCGCCCCCGGCCCGCCGCGCGAAGCGTTTGCGGCCGCCGGGTTCCGACACTAGTTTGCCGGCCGTTGAGAACAGCCGGCCGCGCGGGGTAGTCGGCGAGGAGCGATGATGCAAGGCCGTACCGTCTTTCTCTGCACCGGGACGCGCACGCCGATCGGCCGCTACGGCGGCGCTCTGGCCAAGGTTCGGGCGGACGATCTCGCCGTCCACCCGATCAAGGCGCTGATGGAGGCGCTGCCGAAACTCGACTGGGAAGACCTGGACGAGGTCGTCTACGGCTGCGTCAACCAGGCCGGCGAGGACAACCGCAACGTCGCCCGCATGGCCCTGCTGCTGGCTGGCCTGCCGAGCTCGGTGCCCGGCCTGACCGTCAACCGGCTGTGCGCCTCGGGCCTCGACGCCACCATGACCGGCGCCCGGATGATCGCCGTCGGCGAGGCCGACCTGGTGTTGACGGGCGGGGTCGAGAGCATGACCCGCTCGCCCTTCGTGATGGGCAAGGCCGAGAGCGCCTTCTCGCGCAGCGCCGAGATCTTCGACACCACCATCGGCTGGCGCTTCGTGAACCCGAAGATGCAGAAGGAATACGGCGTCGACTCCATGCCGGAGACCGCCGAGAACGTCGCCACCGACTACCAGATCGCCCGCGACGACCAGGACGCCTTCGCCTTCCGCAGCCAGCAGCGCGTCGGCAAGGCCCGAGAGCGCGGCTTCTTCGAGGGTGAGATCACGCCGGTGACCATCAAGGAGCGCAAGGGCGACGTGGTGGTGGCGCAGGACGAACATCCGCGCCCCGACACCACGCTGGAGGCCCTCTCCGGCCTGAAGCCCATCGTCCGTCCCGACGGCACCGTCACCGCCGGCAACGCCTCGGGCGTCAACGACGGCGCAGCCGCCCTGCTGCTGGCCTCCGAGGAGGCGGTGAGGAAGTACGGGCTGGAGCCGATCGCCCGCATCGAGGCCGGCGCGGCCGGCGGCGTCGCTCCACGGGTGATGGGCGTTGGGCCCGTGCCGGCGGTGGAGAAGCTGTGCGCCCGGCTGGGCCTCACCCCGCGCGATTTCGACGTGGTCGAGCTCAACGAGGCCTTCGCCGCCCAGGCGATGGCCTGCACCCGTTCGTGGGGACTGCCGGACGACGCCGAGCACGTGAACCCGCACGGCGGCGCCATCGCCATCGGCCACCCGCTCGGCGCCTCCGGCGCGCGGTTGGCGCTGACCGCGGCCCGGGCTCTCAAGGAACGCGGCGGCGAGCGCGCCCTGGCCACCATGTGCGTCGGCGTCGGCCAGGGCTCGGCCATGGCCCTCGCCAAGGCGTAACCAGGCATCATCGGAACGAACGGACCCGCCCCAATGCCTCTCGACATGGATACCCGCGCCCAGCTGGTGGACACCGTCCGCCGGTTCGTCAGCGAGCGGCTGCGGCCTCTGGAAGCCCAGGTGGCCGAACAGGACGCCGTGCCCGAGGACATTCTCGAGGAGATGAAGGGCCTGGGCCTCTACGGCCTCTCCATCCCGGCGGAGTACGGCGGGCTGGACCTGTCGATGGAGGACGAGTGCCTGGTGGCCATCGAGCTCGGCCGCACAAGCCCGGCCTTCCGCTCGGCTTTCGGCACCAACGTCGGCATCGGCTCCCAGGGCCTGGTCATGTTCGGCACCGAGGAGCAGAAGGCGAAATATCTACCCGGCATCGCCTCGGGGGAGATCGTCACCTCCTTCGCCCTCACCGAGCCGGAGGCGGGCTCGGACAGCGCCAACGTCCAGCTGCGCGCCGAGCGGCAGGGCGATGTCTATGTGCTGAACGGCGCCAAGCGGTTCATCACCAACGCCAACCGGGCCCATCTCTTCACCGTCATGGCCCGCACCGACCCGAGCAAGCCGGGGGCCGGCGGGGTCAGCGCCTTCCTGGTGGAGCGCAACTCGCCGGGCCTGTCGGTCGGCAGGCCCGAGAAGAAGATGGGCCAGCAGGGCGCCCACATCTGCGACGTCATCTTCGAGGACGTGAAGGTGCCGGTGGAGAATCGGCTGGGCGAGGAGGGCCAGGGCTTCCGCGTGGCCATGCAGGTGCTCGACCGCGGCCGGCTGCACATCTCGGCGGTCTGCGTCGGCGTCTCCGAGCGGCTGATCGCGGACTGCGTGGCCTACGCCTCGGAGCGCAAGCAGTTCGGGCAGCCGATCGCCCAGTTCCAGCTGGTGCAGGGGATGATCGCCGACTCCAAGACCGAGTCGATGGCCGCCAAGGCGCTGACTTTGGAGACCGCCCGCAAGCGCGACGCCGGCGAGAGCGTCACCATGGAGGCCGCCGCGGCCAAGTACTTCGCCTCGGAGATGGTCGGCCGGGTCGCCGACCGGGCGGTGCAGATCTTCGGCGGCTCGGGCTACGTCGCCGACCACGGGATCGAGCGCTTCTACCGCGACGTGCGGATCTTCCGCATCTACGAAGGCACCAGCCAGATCCAGCAGGTGGTCATCGCCCGCGAGACCCTGAAGCGGGGCGGCTAGATGAGCGCCGAAGTGGAGGCCGCGATCTTCGACCTCCTAGACAAGCTGCCGCCCGGCAAGTCGGTCTCGCCGGAGGAGGTCGCGCGGGCGGTGAACGCGGAAGGCTGGCGGCGCGAGCTCGGCAAGGTGCGGCCCGTGGCCGTGGGCCTGGCGCGCGCCGGCAAGCTGGTCATCACCCGCCATGGCAAGCCGGCCGATCCGGACAAGTTCAAGGGCGTCTGGCGCATGCGCCTGCCGCTGCCTGACGAGGCGGGGGGAGGGGCGGGCGCGCCCTAGCCCTGCACCGCGCGCAGCGCCGGCGCGATTTCGGCCAGCCGCTGTTGGGCGGCATGGACCGGGTTCTCGGGCCCGGACGCCTCCAGGCGGAACTGGGCCACCCGACCGGCCAGCTCGGCCGCCTCGCGGGTCAGCGCCTGGGTGGCCGCGGTGGCCTCTTCGACCATGGCCGCGTTCTGCTGGGTGAACTGGTCCATCTGGTTCACCGCGGTGTTCACTTCCGCCAGACCGATGGACTGCTCCTTGGCCGAGGCGGCGATCTCGGCCACCACCGCGGCGATCTCGCTCACCTTGCCGACGATGCCGGTCAGCACCTCGCCGGTCTCCCCGACCAGCTTGACGCCGCGGTCCACCTGCGCGCCCGAGGAGGCGATCAGGTCGCGGATTTCCTGCGCGGCTGTGGACGAGCGCTGCGCCAGGGCCCGGACTTCCGAGGCCACGACCGCGAAGCCCTTGCCGGCCTCGCCGGCCCGGGCGGCTTCCACCCCGGCGTTCAGCGCCAGAAGGTTGGTCTGGAAGGCGATCTCGTCGATCACCCCGATGATCTGGCTGATGCGGCCGGCCGAGCTGGCGATCTCGCCCATCGCCGCGACCGCCTGCTCGACCACCACGCCGCTGCGCTCGGCGTCGGCGCGGGCGGCGGTGACGGTGGCGTTGGCCTGGCTGGCGCCCTGGGCGGTGCGCTGGACGGTGACGGTGATCTCGTCGAGCGCGGCGGCGGTCTCTTCGAGGCTGGCGGCCTGCTGCTCGGTGCGGTGGGACAGGTCGTCCGCCGCCCGGGAGAGCTGGGCCGAGCCCGCGCCGATCTACTCGCAGGTGGCGGCGATCGAGCCGACCAGCGACGCCAGGTGGGAGACGGACGAATTGAAGTCGTCGCGGAGCTGGCGGTACTCCTCGGCGATGTTCTCGTCGAGGCGGACGGTCAGATCGCCCTCGGCCAGCTTGGCGAGCTCGCGGGCCATCGTCTCGACCACCTGCTTCTGAGCCCGGCCGGCGGCCTCGAACGCGGCCTCGGTGTCCTTGAGCTGCTGATCCACCTTCTGGTGGATCACCGCGGCCTCGGCCTCCAGGCGGGCGCGGGCCAGGCCGTTCTCGCGGAACACGGCGACGCTGCGGGCCATCTCGCCGATCTCGTCCTGCCGGTCGGCGCCGGGGATGTCGACCTCGTAGTCGTTGGCGGCCAGCCGGCGCATCGCCTGCGACATGCGGGACAGGGCGGCGATGATCAGCCGCTCGAAGTAGAGCGCCCCGACGATCACGCCCAGCACCATCGAGAGCCCGATGGCGGCGTTCATCGCCCAGGCCAGCTTCAGCGACCGCGCGCCTTCCTCGGCGGCCTGGCGGGACTGCCGTTCGGCGGTGGCGGAGAGGTCGCCGAGCGCGGCGTTGACCCCGTCGAAGGCGGTCTGGCGATGCTGGAAGTGGACCACGGCCTCGGCCTTCAGGCCGCTGCGCGAGGCCTCCAGCATCGGCGCGCCGGTGGTCGCGAACTGGTTCCAGAGGCTCTGGGCCTCTTTAAGCTTGGCCTGAAGGCCGGGCTCTTTCAGCCCCCTCTGCAGCTGGGCGAACCTCTGACCGATTTCCTTGTGCTTGGCGTTCAGCGCCGCATCGGTGCGGGCCAGCGCTTCGGCATCGTCGGTCATCAGGTGGCGGGCCACCAGGATGCGATAGTCGGAGGTCAGTTCGCCGAGACTGTCGGACTGCCGGGTGATCGCCGACCATTCGGCCTGGGTACGAACGGCCTTGCGCTCGATCTGCCAGAGCATGGCCGTGTTCAGGCCAGCCACCGCCAGCACACAGACGAGCCCGACGAACCAAGAGGCGCGCATCCGCGCCTTGATGGTCTTCAACATGCGAACGCACGCCCCCCAACTATACTGCCCAGCTTGCTGTAATTCGCCTCTCAGGGGAAGCCTTGACCTCGATCAATGCGAGGGCTGGCGGCGAACGCTCGGCGACCTACATGC
>JAQVDF010000068.1 GCA_028698405.1 Phenylobacterium sp.
GATCAGCTCGCCCTCGGGCGCGAAGATCAGCACCTGGGCGGCGGCCTTGTCGACGATGGCGTAGGGGAGGCCGCGGTTGTCGCCGGTGGCGCGAATCCAGTCGGTCAGGTCCGCCGCGGCGACGGAGCTCGCCGAGGCCGGCGGCGCGGCCTCGATGGTTTCCGTCGCGGTCGCCGCCGATGGCGCACCCACCCCGATCACGCCCAGCCAGACCGCTGCGACCGGCAGCCCTGTCCTCATCCCCAACTCGCCCTACGCTTGAACCAAGACATCCCGGCCAAGCCGGACCTGCGGGAGGAGAATCACAAGAGCCCGCCCGAGGTCCGCCTTGGCCATGACCTTCGCTATGGAAGGTGTCAGTTCCGGGGCGTCCTCATACGCGACTGCTCGAGCTGGTCCACCCGGCCGGTGAGCTGATCGATGCGCTGGTTGGCCGACTGGGCGTCGGTTGCAGCCTGTTGTGCGGCGGCGCCGGCGGCGTCGGCGCGGCGGCCGGCGTCCTGGGCCCGGGCGTCGACGGCGTCGATCCGCGCGTTCACGCCGGCGATCTGCTCGTCCACGTAACCGCGGGTCGCGCATGCGCTGAGACTCAGCCCGCCCAAGGCGAGGGCCATCACGAGACGAACGCTCGCAGTGCGAATAGTCGGCATTTTTCCAACATCCTCTTCAAGTTTCGGCACGGACCGATTCCCAGCCAAGCCCTGGGCGAGGACGTATTGGGGCGCGCCTCGCCCTAGCCTTCGCGCGGGCGGATGGGCCGGCGCGTAAGCTGGGCTGGATCGTCAACGCCAAAGGTTGGGCGCATGTTCCCGGGCTAAGTAGCCTGGCCGACACTTTTCTCGCCCATGGCGGGCGAGGCGGGCCTGTTCAGGGGGCGCGGCGCTCGCCGCCGGCCACGACGCGCAGGTTCGGCGGCCCGCCCATCTTCTCGCCGCGAATCTGCGAGACGAGGTCGAAAAGGGCTCGCCGCACGGCTTCGCCGTCGCCGCGCTCGGCCAGCGATTCCAGCTCCTCGAGATGGCTGCGGGTGACCCGCAGGGCCGAGCTGGAGATCACCTCCATCACCTGGGGCGCGCAGGGGATCGAGCGCTCGGTCTCGTCGAGCAGGGCCTCGGTCAGCTTCTCGCCGGGGCGCAGGCCGGTGATCTCGATCTCGATGTCGCGGCCCGGGACGCGGCCGGACAGGGCGATCATCTGGCGGGCCAGATCCATGATCCGCACCGGCTCGCCCATCTCCAGCAGGAACAGCCGCGCGTGGCTGGCGTCGCCCTCGGCCGAGGCGGCGGTGGCGTGCAGCACCAGCTGCGAGGCCTCGGGGATGGTCATGAAGAAGCGGGTCATGTCCTGGTGGGTGACGGTCACCGGCCCGCCCCGCTCGATCTGCGACTTGAAGATCGGCACCACGGAGCCGGCCGAACCCAGCACGTTGCCGAACCGGACCGCGGCGAATCTCGTGCCCTCGCCGTTCTGCTGGGCCTGGATGACCGCCTCGGCGAGCCGCTTGGTGGCTCCCATGACGTTGGTCGGGTCGACCGCCTTGTCCGTGGAGATCAGCACCATCTGCGCCGCACCGCAGGCGCTGGCCGCCTCGGCCACGTTCCAGGTGCCGATGACGTTGGTCAGCACGCCCTCGCAGGGGTGGCGCTCGACCATCGAGACGTGCTTCAGGGCCGCGGCGTGGAAGACGATGTCGGGCCGCTCTTCCATGAAGCTGGCGGCCACCCGGCGCGCGTTTCGCACGTCGCACAGCACCGCCGAGCGCGACAGGGTCGGATAGGTCTCGCGCAGCTCGCGGTCGATCTCGAACAGGCTGGTCTCGGAGACGTCCAGCAGGGCGATATGGGCGCAGCCGAACGAGGCCACCTGGCGGCAGATCTCGCCGCCGATGGAGCCGCCTGCGCCGGTGATCAACACGCGGCGGCCGCGGATCAGGTCGGCGATCGGGCGGCGGTCGAGCTCGATCGGATCGCGCGCCAGGAGCTCCTCGACGCTGATCTCCCGCATCGGCACCAGGGTGGCGCCGTCGTGCTGGCGCAGCTCGACGATGCCGGGCAGGCGCAGAAGGCGGATGCCGTCGCTCTTCAACCGCCCCACCTGGTCCGCCGTCAGGCCCTTCAGGCGGGCCGGCTCGTCCAGGAACAGCACCGCGCGCGGATAGCGGTTCCAGCGGCGCAGGTCGGCGAGGGCCGCGTCCAGGTTCTGCAGGCTCTCGATGATGCAGACGCCGCGCACCTGCTGGCCCACGTCGCGCGGGTCGGGCCCGACGATGCCGACCGGGGTGTAGCTGTTGTCGTGGCTGCGGGCGGTGTTGCGCAGGTAGGTCTCGGCCAGCGACGGCGGGCCGATCAGCAGCAGCGAAGGCCCACGCGGCGTACGATCGGTGATGGTGCGCAGGGGCGCCAGGATGTTCAGCGCCCGCTCGTGCAGGGCGCGGCGGGCGATTCGCAGCGACACCGCGCCGAACATCTGGAAGGCGGCGGCCAGCGCGAGCGCCGAGCGGGGCAGGGTGCTCGCCCGGTCGACCACCCAGACCGCGAACAGGAAGACGCCGGCGGTCAGCACCGCCGTGCGGGCCAGCACCAGGGCGTCGGGAATCGAGGCGTAGCGCCAGGGCGACAGCTCGCGCCGGAACATCACAGTGAAGGCGCCCGCGATGGCCGCGTAGAGCAGGGTGTACTTGGCGACGATCAGCGCCGGCTCGCCGACCGGGCCGAGGTTCGACCAGCGCTCGACGGCGATGGTGTAGGCGACGAGGAAGGCGACTGCGGCGATCGCGACGTCGGCGAGGATGGTCTGCACACGGAAGGCCATTCGAGGCATGAGTCGCTCCGCTGCTTTGCCGATCTTTGCCGCAGCTCCCTGGTGTTCGTCAAAACGGTCCGAAGGGTCTCCGCCGGGCCGGCGGCGAAGGCCCGGCATGCCGGCGCCAAGGAGACCGACGGACCTTAGACAGGCGCGCCGCGCTGGCAAGAGAAAAGCCGCCGCGCAGGGCGCGACGGCTTTCCGAAGCCTTTGAACTGTGACGCGATTACAGCGCCAGCTTGAGGCTGGCGACGAGGCGTTCTTCGGCGATCGAGCCGAACAGGTCCTCGGCGTCGGTGTCGTGGTAGCGGATGTCGAGGCCGAACTTGTCGGTGGCCGCGATCTCCACGCCCAGGTTCCAGGTGGTGTAGTCGACGTCGCCGCCGCCGCTGATCTCGACGTCCTGGTGGCCAAGGGCGCCCGACAGGGTGAAGCGCTCGGCCAGCGGGATCGCGCCGTTCACTTCATAGTAGAAGCTCTCGTCGGCGCCGACGCCGGTGTAGTCCGGCGAGTAGTAGATGGCGGCGCCCAGGGTGGCCTGGCCGGCCGGCACGGAAGCGGACGCCATGAACTCCCACTGGTCGAGGTCGGCGCCGCTCGGGGCGTCGACGTAGGTGTAGTAGATCGCGCCCAGGTCCAGCGAGACCGGGCCGAGAGTCGGCGTCGCGCCGACATACAGGTCAACCTCGGCGTCGGTGCTGTCGCCGAAGTCGACGTTGGAAGCCCAGACCCCAGCATAGAAGATGCCAGCCGTCAGGTCAGCGCCGCCGAAAATCTGCGGGTCCTCGTCGGTCTGGCTGACGCCGCGGAACACGTAATCGCTGGCCACGCCGATGTTGAACGACAGGTCCACGTCGGACGCGTCCTGCGCGAACGCGGCGCCGCCGAAGGCGAGGCTGGCCGCTGCGCCGAGCAGCGCGAACTTCAGAGCTTTCATATGCATCCCCTTTTTCTCCGGGGCCGGTTTTCTCCGGCCATCGCGCCTGCATCGCCTTTGGGAGCCGCCCAAACCAAGGGGCGGGAGCGATGCGGCGCGGCGAAGCTAGAGGATGAACAGTCGTTAGGCGTTAAGGACGCCGGGCGCCTGCAAAAATGGCACCCGGGTGTTGCCTGAACGCAACGGGTCCTTTCGGGTCACCGCATCGACATCGGCGCGTAGTTCAGGTGGCTGCCCGCATCGATCAGCAGGGTCTCGCCGGTGACGTGCCGCGAGTGGGGCGAGGCGAAGAACACCGCCGAGGCGGCGACGTCCTCGGCCGTCGAGGCTGCCTTCAGGGGCGTGGCGGCGGCCGAGCGTTCGCGCATCTGCTGCACACGGTCGGCCGGCAGCGCCTTGCCGAACCACGGCGTGTCGATGAAGCCCGGGCAGATGGCGTTGACGCGAATCTTCGGCGCCAGGGCGCGCGCCAGCGACAGGGTCATGGTGGTCAGCGCGCCTTTCGAGGCGGCGTAGGGGATCGAAGAGCCGATGCCGACCACCCCGGCGATCGAGGCGGTGTTGACCACCGCGCCCGGCTGCGGGGCGGCCTCGAGCAGCGCGCGGCAGGCCCGCACCATCTGGAAGGCGCCCACGACGTTCACCGCGTAGAGCCTGAGGAAGTCGTCGGCCGAGACCGCGTCCAGGTCGCCGTGGGCGGCGAAGGTGGTGGTGCCGGCGTTGTTGAAGAGCGCGTCGATGCGCCCGTAGGGACGGGCGGCGTCGGCGATCTTGCGGCAGTCCTCGTCCGAGGCGACGTCGCCCTGGACCAGCACCGCCTCGGCGCCGTGGCCGCGCACCAGGCGGGCGGTCTCCTCGGCCTCCTCGGCGCTGCGGGCGTAGTTGACCACCACCGCCTGGGCTCCGCGTTGCGCGGTCTCCACCGCGATCGCCCGGCCGAGCCCCGTCGAAGCGCCCGTCACCACCACCACGAAACCGTCGAATTCCTTGCCCGCCATGGGAGCCCTCCACTTTTTCGTTGGATCCCTGATAGCGGCTGGCTTCGCCGCTGTCTCGGTTGCGGGGCGCGGGGCCGGCGCGTAAAGCGCGGGACATGGACACCAAGGGCCTGACGCAACTCGGACAGCCGGTCCGCGGCTTCTCCACCCCCGACGAGGCCGTGCTGGAGAAGGTTCCCAATCCGCAGAAGGGCCAGACCTATCTCGCCCGCTTCACGGCGCCGGAGTTCACCTCGCTCTGCCCGGTGACCGGCCAGCCGGACTTCGCCCATCTGGTCATCGACTACGTGCCGGGCGACTGGCTGGTCGAGTCCAAGTCGCTGAAGCTCTACCTGGCCTCGTTCCGCAACCACGGCGCTTTCCACGAGGACTGCACCGTGGCCATCGGCCGCCGGATCGTCGAGACGGTGCAGCCGGTGTGGCTCAGGATCGGCGGCTACTGGTATCCGCGGGGCGGGATTCCCATCGACGTCTTCTGGCAGAGCGGCCCGCCGCCGGCGGGGCTGTGGCTGCCCGACCAGGGCGTGCCGCCCTACCGCGGCAGGGGCTGATGGTTAACGCCAGGGCCCCTGGCGTTAGGAATTGCGGAGGGAGAGGCTGGCGGTCGGCTTGGGATTGGCCTATAAGTCCTGTGCCCAACTCTCCTCGGGCGTGTCACCTCAGGCCGGGCGGTGCGGAAGCGCCGTCCGGCCGTCGGTTTTTCCAGACCTGCTTTTCTAAACCTGCGGCTTCGGCAGGTCGGCGATGGCGCCGATCAGGTGATAGAAGGAACTGGCCGGGGCCGGCTCGTCGACGAAAGCCCCGTTCGGCCGCATGTATTCCCGCCACAGACCCGGGCTCGCCGCCTCCAGGAACCGACGCACGGCGGCCGCCGCCGCGGCCTGCTCGGCCGAATTTCCGAACACGACCGAGGCGCGCAGCCGCTCGGTCTGGCCCCACAGCCGGGCGCGCGGCTCGACGATGGTGAAGTCGTCGGCGATGGCCTCCACCGCCACGCCGTTCGTCGGGTGCACCCCGCGCAGGCCGATCTCGTGCAGCCGCCGGGCCGCGGCGGTTCCCTCGGGGCGGCCGGTCAGCGCGCTCCAGCGTTCCAGCAGGTAGGCCCATTCGAACTGGTGCCCCGGCTCGACCCGACGACCGTCCTCTCCCAGCGCCGGACGCCACTGGGCGTCGAACATCTCGCGCAGGAAGCCGCCCTGCGGATCGATGAAGCGGGCCAGCGCCAGGTCGGCCAGTTCGTCGGCGAGGGCGCGCCACTCGGCCCCGCCGCCCACCTCCATCCAGGCCAGAGCCGCCTCGAACAGGTGCATCTGGGCGTTCGACTGGAAGGGGTGGCCGTAGGTCTCGCGAAAGCCGCCGGCGCCGTGGCGCAGCTGGTCCAGCGCGGCCAGCAGCTCGCCGGCGACGGCGGGCAGGTCGCGGCGGCCGGAATCCTGCCGATGGACCGTGGCCATGGCCAGCAGGGCGAAGGCCTGCTCGTAGAGGCGGGGGGTCTCGTCCAGCACCTCGCCCTCGGCCGACAGGATGGCGAGATAGAGCCCGTCGGGCCGGCGGTAGCGGTCCAGGAGGTAGTCGAGGCCGTGCCAGGCGGCCTCCCGCCAGGGGCCGTCCCAGCCGATCTTGCCGGCGGTCGCGTAGACGAAGGCCTGGCGCGCCTGCACCCGGGCCCGGCGCGGGCCGCGCGGCGTCAGGTCCTGGCCTAGCGCGTCGAACCAGCCGCCGAGCCGATGGTCGGCCCCCGCCCGCCACCAGAGCGGCAGGGCGGTCTCCCGAAGCCAGCGGTCCAGCCATTCGGCGTGAGCGCCGAACTCCCCGCTCACGGGCGCCAGACGCTCGTCAGGGCGGCCGGGTCGGCCCGCTCGCGTTCGAGGGGCGGCTCCTTGGCCGTGCCCAGCATGATCATGCCGGCGATGCGCTCGTCGGGCTCGAGGCCCAGGATGGTCCGCGCCTCGGCGTCGTAGGAGTACCAGTCGGTGATCCAGTTGGCGCCGTAGCCCATCGCCTGGGCGCCGACCAGCAGCAGGGTGCAGACCGCGCCGGCCGACAGCTGCTGTTCCCACTCCGGGATGTCGAGGCCGGGCTTGGCGCGCGAGACGACGGCCACCGCCATCGGCGGCGTCTTCAGCTTTGCGAGCTTGGCGACGGCGCGCGCATCGCCCCGGCCGGAGGCCAGCGCCTCCAGGCGGGCGGCGGCTTCGGCCTTGCCCTCGCCGCTCAGCACTACGAAGCGCCAGGGCGACAGCTTGCCGTGATCGGGCACCCGCACCGCGATCCGCAGCAGGGCGTCCAGCTCTGCGGGCGAGGGAGCGGGTTCGGTCAGATTCACGGCCGATGCCGAGCGGCGCCGGGCTAGGAATTGCAGCACTTCCGGGCTGGGGGTCTGCGGGACGGGTTCGCCGAAGGCGGGAGGCTCGGGAAGGGGCAAGGGCACGGGAGGTCTCGACGGCGTTGTGTGGAGGCCGTTATTGGCCCACATCGCGGTCTCGGCAAGGCAAGGTGAGGACATGTCGCAAAAGCCCGCCTGGCTGCGCTCCCACGGTCGGCCGTGGCGGCGCCTGTCTCAGCGGCCGATCTACGACAACCCCTGGATCAGCGTCACCGAGCATCAGGTGATCGCGCCGACCGGCAAGCCGGCGGTCTACGGCGTGGTCAGCTTCAAGAACTACGCGATGGCGGTGCTGCCGCTGTTCGACGACGGCACGACCGTGCTGGTCGGCCAGCACCGGTTCGCCCATGCCGACTACAGCTGGGAGATTCCCGAGGGTGGCGGCCCGCTGGACCAGGATCCGCTGGAGAGCGCCAAGCGCGAGCTTCGCGAGGAGGCGGGGCTGGAGGCCGCCTGCTGGCTGCCTGTGATGCGGGTGCAGCTCTCCAATGCGGTCACCGACGAGATCGCCATCGGCTACATCGCCACGGGCCTGTCTCCCGTGCCGACCGATCCGGACGAGACCGAGGACCTTGCCCTGGTCAGGGTCCCGTTCCGCGAGGCGTTGGCCGCCGCGCTCGACGGGAAGCTTCCCGACGTTTTAACGGTGGCGATGCTCTTGCGGGCCTACCATATGGCCCGGGAAGGGACTTTGCCCGCCACGCTGGCGCGGGCCATGCTAAAATAAGAAAGTGCTCGGATGGGCCGGGAGGAGCCGATGAGCCAACGCCTGGAAGTGA
>JAQVDF010000069.1 GCA_028698405.1 Phenylobacterium sp.
CCGAGCCCAACGCCGGCTCCGACCTAGCCAGCCTGCAGACCCGCTGCGAGGACATGGGCGATCACTACCTGATCAACGGCCAGAAGATCTGGACCTCCGGCGCCCAGTGGTCGGACTGGTGCGGCATGCTGGTGCGCACCGACTTCTCGGCCAAGAAGCACGACGGCATCAGCTTCCTGCTGGTCGACATGCACCAGCCGGGCATCGAGACCCGGCCGATCAAGCTGATCGCCGGCGCCTCGCCCTTCTGCGAGACCTTCTTCACCGACGCCCGCGCCGAGAAGAACGGCCTGCTGGGCGAACTGAACCGCGGCTGGACGGTGGGCAAGCGGCTGCTGCAGCACGAGCGGGCCAGCCAGACGGCGGCCTCCGGCCCGGGCGGCGGACGCCAGGCGCCGCTGACGGACCTCGCCAAGCGCTATGTCGGCGTCGACGAGAAGGGCCGCATCGCCGATCCCGACCTGCGCACGCGGCTGGCGCGCCACGAGATGGACTCTCGCGCCCACAGCCTGACGCTGATGCGCGCCTTCGCCGAATCCAGGGGCGCGGGTGGGGCGACCAACACCGCCTCGGTGCTGAAGAACTCGGCCACCAACGTGGCGCAGACCCGCGCCGAGCTGACGCTCGAGATCATGGGCCACCAGGGCCTGGGCTGGGAGGGCGAGGCCTTCTCGGCCGACGAGCTGCAGGCGGTGCGCGGCTGGCTCTTCGGCAAGGCGATGTCGATCTACGGCGGCTCGGCCGAGATCCAGAACAACATCATCTCCAAGCGCATCCTGGGTCTGCCGGACACCACCCAGTCGACCTAGCGGACCTCGCCATACCGACGCTCGGGTCGATGTTCTCTGTTTCTTCCCCGCCGGGGCGCCGCTAGGCTCCGGCGCAGGGACCGCTTTAGCGGGCGAGAGCGACGGGGGCGATGGAGCAGGAGGCGGTTCCGCAGCAGATGGACGAGCCGACGCTCGCCGCGCGGCACGCCGATCTTCTGGCTCGCGAGGACCTGCAGTTCGACTTCCCGGCCTACGTGGAGCCCAAGCCGCCGGCCTGGGCGGATGCGCTGGTGCGCTTCTTCGAAGCGATCGCGCCGCTGCTGAAGGTGGTGTTCTGGGTCGGGCTGATCGTCGGGGGCCTGCTGGTCGCCTACTTCGCCGCGCGCGAGGTGCAGGCGACCTGGGCGCGCCGGCGCCGGGCCAGGCCCGCGGCGCAGCCGCCGGCCGACTGGGCGCCCGAGCCGCAGCGGGCCAGGGCGCTTCTCGAGGAGGCCGACCGGCTGGCCGCCGCCGGCCGCTTCGACGAGGCGGTCCACCTGCTGCTGTTCCGCAGCATCGAGGACCTGGAGGGTCGCCGGCCCGAGGCCGTCCGTCCGGCGCTGACCAGCCGCGACATCGCCCGCATGCCGGCCATGCCGGCCGCCGCCCGCAGCGCCTTTTCCCGCATCGCCGAGGTGGTGGAGAAGAGCTTCTTCGGCGGCCGGCCGGTGGGCCAGGCGGACTTCGCCGAGTGCCGCCGCGCCTACGAAGCCTTCGCCTTCGCAGAGGGCTGGTCGTGAGCGTCGCCGACGGCGCCGCCCCCGCGCGGGCCCAGCCCTTCTCGACCAAGGTGGTCGTCGTCCTGCTGGCCGTGGGGCTGGTGGCCTTCGCCGCCTTCACCGTGCTGGCGGCCTACGCGCCGGAGACCCGCGGCGACGGCGATCCAGGCGCCCACGCACTGTCGCGTTCGGCGGTGGGCTACACCGGTGTGCGCTGGCTGCTGGAGGAGCAACGGGTGGACGTGGCGGTGGCCCGCAGCCTCCCGCCGCATTCGGCCGACCCGGCGTCGGAGGCCTCCCCGCTGGTGGTGGTCACCCCGCCGCGCGGCGTGCAGGCCGAGGCGCTGGAGCCCTTCTTCGACACGTCGCCTCTGCTGATCGTGCTGCCCAAGTGGGCGACTGCGCCCGACCCGAAGCGGCCCGACCGGGTGCTGAAGCTCGGCGTGGGACCCGCCGCGCCGTTCGAGGAGATGCTGAAGGCCTTGTCGCCGCAGACCATGGTCGCCCATCGTGAAGGCGTCGCGCGCCCGGTGCTGACCGGCGCCTCGCCGCCCTTCGAGGGGGTGCGCCTCCGGCTCGGAGAGATCGACGCCCTGCAGACCCTCTCCGGCTCGGGCTGGGAGCCGGCGCTGGTCGACGAGACGGGGGCGGCGGTGCTGGCGTGCGCTCGCGGGCGGCCGGTCTGCGTGCTGGCCGATCCGGACCTGGTGAACACGCAAGGGATCGCCGACCGCGACACGGCCAGGGCCGGCCTGTTCGTCCTCAACAGCCTGCGGGGCGAGGGCGCGCCGGTCTATTTCGACGTCACGCTGAACGGCATCGCCGCGCGCAACAACCTGCTGAAGCTGCTGCTGACTCCGCCGCTGCTCGGCTTCACCCTCTGCGCCGTGGCTGCGGCCCTGCTGATGGGCTGGCACGCGCTGGCGAGGTTCGGGCCGGCCCGGCGCGAGGACCGGGCGCTGGCGCTCGGCAAGCAGGCGCTGGTCGACAACTCGGCCGGCCTGTTCCGGATGGCCGGCAAGGAGCACGAACTCGCCCCCGCCTATGTGCGTCTGACCGAGCAGCTGGCCGCCAGGGCGGCTGGCGGGGACCGCGCCCCGGATGGGGCGGTGGAGCGGGTCGCCTGGCTGGACCGCCTGGCCGCACAACGTGGCGCGAGCGTCCGGCTCGCCGAGCTGGAGCAGGCGGCCGAGGGCGCGCGCACGCGCCAAGACCTGCTGGGGCTGGCGCGGCGGCTGTACGAATGGAGGGCGGAGATGACGCGTGAACGTCGATGAGGTGAAGGCCCTCGCCCAGGCCATCCGGGCGGAGATCGGCAAGGCGGTGATCGGCCAGGAGGACACCGTCACCCTGCTGCTGACGGCGCTGCTGGCCAAGGGGCACGTGCTGCTGGAGGGCCCGCCGGGGGTGGCCAAGACCTTCCTGGCCCAGTGCTTCGCGCGCACCCTGCATCTGGCCTTCGGCCGCATTCAGTTCACGCCCGACCTGATGCCGTCCGACATCACCGGGACCAACATCTTCAACTTCCAGACCTCGACCTTCACCCTCAACAAGGGCCCGGTGTTCTGCGAGCTGCTGCTGGCCGACGAGATCAACCGCACCCCGCCGAAGACCCAGGCCGCGCTGCTGGAGGCGATGCAGGAGCGGCAGGTCACCATCGACGGCAAGCCGCATCCGCTGGGCGAGCGGTTCATGGTGGTGGCGACCCAGAACCCGCTGGAGCAGCAGGGCACCTATCCGCTGCCCGAGGCCCAGCTCGACCGGTTCCTGTTCAAGCAGGTGCTGGCCTATCCGAGCCTGGAGGAGGAGCGCCGCATCGTCGCCGCCCACGGCATGCGCTCGGGCCAGGCCGATCCAGCCGGGATGGGCGTCGCTCCCGTCGCGGACGCCGCGGCTCTGTCGGGCGCGGCCGAGGTGGTGGCGGCCATCCGGCTGGCCGACGACATCGTCGACTACGTGCTGAAGCTGGTGCGCGCCACCCGCGAGACGGCCGAACTGCAGAGCGGCGCCAGCCCGCGCAGCGCGGCCATGCTGGCGCTCGCCGCCCGCGCCCACGCGGCCCTCGACGGCCGCGACTACGTCATCCCGGACGACGTCAAGCGCCTGGCCCTGCCGGCTCTGCGCCACCGCGTCATCCTCTCACCCGCCGCCGAGATCGAAGGCCGCCGCGCCGACGACGTCATCGCCGGCCTGATCGAACAGGTCGAGGCGCCGCGGTAGATGGGGTCGTGTAGCGGCCTTCGTCCCGCCGCTGCGCGGGGGAGGTAGGAGCGAACGCCGATGATCTACCCGACCCCCAGGGCCATCCTGCTGGTGGCCGCCGGCGCGGCGCCGTCCTTGATCGTGGCGCTGGCGGCGCCTGGATACTGGGTGGCGTCGCTCGCCTGGCTGCTGGCGGTGGGCGGGCTGATTCTGGCGGACGTGCTGCTGGCCCCGCCGGCCGGGTCGGTGGAGCTCGAACTGAAGGCGCCGGGGTCGCTGGGTGTGGGGCGCGCAGCCGAGGCGCGCCTCGCGGCGGTCTTCCCGAAGGCGGCGCCGCGCGCCGTCGAGCTCGCCCTGTCGGCGGGCGAGCGGCTGGCGCTGGAGCCGGCCCGCCAGGTGGCGGCCGCTGCCGGCCGGCGCGCCGAGGCCGCCGTCACCCTGCGCCCGCTGCGGCGCGGCGAGGGCCGCTTCGAGGCGGCCTGGGCGCGCTGGCGAGGCCCGCTGGGCCTGGCCTTCATCCAGCGCGAGGCGAAGCTGGACGACGTCGCGGTCATCACCCCCGACGTGCAGTCGGTGACCGAGGAGGCGGTGCGGCTGTTCTCCCGCGACGCCCCGTTCGGGGCCAAGGTGCAGCAGGACGTCGGCGAGGGCGCCGAGTTCCACGCGCTGAAGGAATACCAGCAGGGGATGGACCTGCGCTCGGTCGACTGGAAGCAGAGCGCCCGGCACGGCAAGCTGATCGGCCGCGAGTACCGCACTGAGCGCAACCACCACATCATCCTGGCGCTCGACACCGGTCGTCTGATGTGCGCGCCGCTCGGCGGAGCGCCGCGCATCGACCGGGCGATCAACGCGGCGCTGCTGCTGGCCTTCGTCTCGCTGAAGCTGGGCGATCGGGTGGGGCTGTTCGCCTTCGACGCCCGGCCGCGGGTGGCGAGCGGGGTGACCGCCGGCGCCCAGTCCTTCCCGCTGCTGCAGCGGCTGGCCGCCTCCATCGACTACACGACGGAGGAGACCAACTTCACGCTGGGGCTCTCGACCCTGCTGGGGCGACTCGACCGCCGCTCGCTGGTGGTGGTGTTCACCGACTTCGCCGACCCGACCAGCGCCGAGCTGATGATCGAGAACGTCGGGCGGCTCCTGCGCACCCACCACGTGCTGTTCGTGGCCTTCCGCGACGAGGAGCTGGAGGGCCTGGTCGCCGCCGAGCCGCGGGCGCCCGAGGACGTCTCCCGCGCCGTGGTCGCCGGGACCCTGCTGCAGCAGCGCGAGCTGGTGTTCGAGCGGCTGACGCGGATGGGGGCGCAGATCGTCGACGCCCCCGCCGGGCGGATGGGGACGGCCCTGGTCAACGCCTATCTCGACGCCAAGCGCAGGGACCTGCTGTAGGCTCCCGCGATGGCCGAGCTCGTCCTCAAGAGCCAGCGTTTCCGCGCCGAGCGGGAGGCCGACTGGCGCCGGCTGGAAGCCCTGCTGGCCAAGGCCGAGGGCGGCTCGGCCGCGCGGCTGAGCCGCGAGGAACTGCTGGAGCTGCCGGTGCTCTACCGCTCGGCCCTGTCGTCGCTGTCGGTGGCCCGCTCGATCTCGCTCGACCAGGGCCTGATCGACTACCTGGAGAGCCTCTGCACCCGCGCCTACTTCTTCGTCTACGGCGCCCGCTCGACCCTGCTGGCCAGGATGGGCGGGTTCTTCACCCACGACTGGCCGGCGGCGGTGAAGGGCCTCTGGCGGGAGACGCTCGTGTCGCTGGCGATCACCCTGCTGGGCGTCGTGGTGGCCGCGGCGCTGGTCGCCGGCGATCCCGACTGGTTCTACGCCTTCGTCCCGTCGGAGCTGGCCGGCGGGCGCGATCCGTCCGCCTCCGCCGCCTTTCTGCGAGCGACCCTATACGACGACCATGACGGCAAGTCGGTGTTCGCGACCTTCCTGTTCACCCACAACGCCCAGGTCGCGCTGTTCGCCTTCGCGCTGGGCTTCGCCCTGTGCCTGCCGACGGCCGGGCTGATGATCCACAACGGCTTGATGCTCGGGGCCTTCCTGGCTTTGTTCGCCTCGCACGGGCTCGGCCTCGAAGCGGGCGGCTGGCTGATGATCCACGGGGCCACCGAGCTGTTCGCCATCGTGCTGGCGGGGGCCGCCGGTTTCAGCATCGGCTGGGCGGTTGTGTTTCCCGGCGAGACCTCGCGGATGAGCGCGGCGGCCGCGGCCGGGCGGAGGGCGGCGGTGGTGATGATCGGCGTCGTCGTCATGCTGTTCCTGGCCGGCCTGCTGGAAGGCATCGGTCGCCAGGCGGTCCGCGCCGACGCCCTGCGCTGGACCATCGCCGCAGCCAGCCTGTCCCTCTGGCTCGCCTACTTCTACCTGCCGAGGAAGACGCCGTGAGCCTGGCCGGCGCGCAGGACGGGCCGCGGACCGCCGGGCGGGCTCCGCAGGACACCACCCGCGAGTTCGTGACGCCCGAAGGCGTCGACCTGCGCCTGCGCATCGGCGAGGCGGGCGAGCGCGCCGCGGCCTTCGTCATCGACGTGGTCATCCTGGTCGTGGCGCTGATCGTCGTCAGCATCGTCTCGGCGGGCGTGCTGCTCGCCTCGCAGCTGCGCGGCGTGGAAATGGCGGCCATCGTCTGGCTGCTGATCGCCTTCTTCCTGCGCAGCTTCTACTTCATGGCCTTCGAGATGCACCCCAGGGCCGCCACCCCGGGCAAGCGGATCATGGGCCTCAGGGTGATCGCCCGCGGCGGCGGGCGGCTGACCGCCGACGCGGTGTTCGCCCGCAACGCCTTGCGCGAGCTCGAAGTGTTCCTGCCTCTGTCCTTCCTGGTCTCGCAAGGGGACGGGATCAACGCCTGGGTGATCCTGCTCGGGCTGATCTGGAGCGGAATCTTCCTGTTCTTCCCGCTGTTCAACCGCGACCGGCTGCGGGTCGGCGATCTGGTGGCCGGCACGATGGTGGTCAAGGCGCCGCGCCGCAAGCTGCCGCCGGACCTCGCCGACGAGCGCCCGACCGTCGGGGTGCTGAGCTTCACCCAGGCGCAGGTGGACGCCTACGGGGTCAAGGAGCTGCACGTGCTGGAGGAGGTGCTGCGGCGCGCCGACAAGCCGACCCTGCGGGCGGTGGCCGAGCGGATCAGAGCCAAGATCGGCTGGCAGGGTGAGCCGGTGGAGGACGCCGAATTCCTCGCCGCATACTACGCGGCCCTGCGCGGGCGGCTGGAGACCCGGATGCTGTTCGGCCACCGTCGGCGCGACAAGTTCGACAAGGCCTAGTCGAACACCGCGGCCGGATCGTCCGGTGGGGCGGTCTGCGCCAGCCGCCGGATCTCGAAGTAGGCGGCGGCCGCCATCGACGCGAGATAGACGTCCGACAATGTCGAGGCCGAGGCGCAGGTCAGCAGCGCGGGAATGAGGCCGAACGGCCGCTCGGAGTCGTAGTAGGTTCCCAGGCCCACCCCTTCGCCCAGCCAGTCCGCGCCGAACGCGAACAGGATGTAGAGGGCGTAGAGGACGAGCAGCTTCAGGCGCGCGCCGCGCGCCATGCCGAAGGCCCGGCCGAGGGCCGAAAAGGCGCCCGTCCGCTCGACCACCGCCACCACCACCGTCAGCCCGACAAAGGGATAGAGCAGCGAGCCGGCCAGGTAGAGCAGAGGCGTTCCCGCGTTCATCCCGACGATCGCCAGCCCGTAGAAGCCGGCCTCGAGGATCAGGTTCATCAGCACGCCGGCGGCCAGCACCGGGACCAGTACCGGCAGGCCCGGGCTCGTCAGCTCGCGCCAGGAGACCCTGCGGCCCTCCAGCTCCTGCCAGAACAGGTAGGCGACGGCGGCGTGGAACAGGGTGGCGCGCACCGCCTCGATGATGATCGAGGCCGCCGCATTGCCGTCGCCGGGCGGGGCGGGGGCGGCGATGGTCGTCCAGTCGAAGAGGAACTCGGGCAGGCCGACCAACAGCACGCCCAGGGCGAAGACCATCGGCGCATTGCGGACGATGAACTCCAGCGCCTCGACGAGGACGTGGTCGATGCGCAGGCGGGGCGCGGAGAGCTTCACGGCGCCATTCTGCCCGATCCGACCCGCCGCGTCAGTCGAAGAGGGCGGCCAGCGCTTCCGGCTCCGTCCCCTCCTTCAGCCGCCGCAGCTCGACATAGAGGACCGCCAGCCCGG
>JAQVDF010000070.1 GCA_028698405.1 Phenylobacterium sp.
CATCCGGCGGTCGAGCTTGTACTTGGCGCTGTGGCGCTTGGTCATAGGTCTTCTCTTCCAAACGACGCGGTCCGGCCTCCCCAAGATCGGGAAGGCGATCTCAACGGCGGGCGCGCGTCACCCGTATGCGTTTCGACGCCGCCGAGGGGTCCCGGCGGCGTTGAAGGGGCGGGTTATGTCCGCGGGTGGGCCTCAAGTCAACAGCCGGCCTCCGGGTCCGTCTCGATGCCCGCGGCGCCGCCCGGGCCGCCGCGGGTGCGGGCCGAAAGCTCCGCGGCCGCCTCCCGGGCCTCGTTCCACCACTGCCGGACGAGATCGCCGGCGGAGCCGGTGCGGGCCAGCCGGATTCCCTGCCCGGCCCACAGCGGCATGGCGCCTGGGTCGCCCGCCTTCTCGGCGGCCGCGCGCAGCGGCTGGGACAGGCGGTACTGGACGGGATAGGCGGGAACCTCGTCCTCCACCGCCTTCATCTCGCGCATGAAGCGGTTCTCGACGCCGCGCGCGTGGCGGCCGGTGAAGGCCCGCGTCAGCGCCGTCGGATCGTCGGAGGCCTCCGCGACCGCCTTGCGCCAGACCGGCCCCATCAGGGACTCCTCGGAGAGCAGGAAGGCCGAGCCCATGCCGGCGGCCGAGGCGCCCAGCGCCAGCACGGCGGCGACGCCGCGCCCGTCCATGATCCCGCCGGCGGCGATCACCGGCAGGTCGACGGCGGCGCGCACGGTGGCGACAAGGGCCAGGGTCCCCACCAGGCTCTCCTGTACCGGTTTCAGGAAGGTGCCGCGGTGGCCGCCCGCCTCCAGCCCCTGGGCGAAGATGCCGTCCGCGCCGGCCTCGGCCCAGGCGCGCGCCTCGGCGACGGTGGTGGCGGTGCCGACCACATAGGTCCCGGCGTCCTTCAGGGCCTCGACCTCGCCCCGCGTCAGCACCCCGAAGGTGAAGGAGGCGACCGGCGGCGCGGCGCGGGTCAGGGCGGCGAGTTGGGCCTTGAAATCGAAGGAGTAGCGGTTGGGCGGCGTCGGCGGCTCCAGCCCCACCGCCTCGTACCAGGGCCTCAGCCGCTCCAGCGCGGCGGCCACTTCGGCCGGGTCCGGATCGGCGTCGGGCGCCATCTGCAGGTTGACGCCGAAGGGGGCGGAGGTCTGCTCCTGGAAGGCCGCGACCACGGCCTCGATCTCGTCCGGCGGGGTCGGGGCCAGCGCCAGGAAGCCCAGGCCGCCGGCCTCGCACACCGCCCGCGTCATCGCCGGCGGCGAGGAGCCCGCCATCGGCGCCTGCACGATGGGGATCGGCAGGCTGTCCAGCATGTCCTTCAGGCTCATGCCTGGTCTCCTTTCTCTCGCCGGGCGAGCTTCTCCAGCACCTTTCCACGGCCACGGGCCAGGGCGGTCACCACGCCGCGCAGGGTGCGGACCTCCTGATCGGTGAAGGCGGCGCGGCCCAGGGCGGCCCGCAAGTTCTGGACCATCGAAGCCGTCTTCTCGGGCGGATGGAAGAAGCCGCCGGCGTGAAGTTCGCGTTCCAGGTGCTCGTAGAGGCCCATCAGGGCCTCGCGGCTGGCCGGCGGCGGCCCCTCGCGGAAGGCGGGCGGCGCCGTCTCGTGCTGGGTCAGCCGCCATTCGTAGGCGTTGATGGCGACCGCCTGGGCGAGGTTGAGCGAGCGGAACCTGGGATCGATGGGAATGGTCACCACCGCCTGGCAAAGCGCGATGTCCGCGGTCTCCAGCCCGGCCCGCTCGCCGCCGAACAACAGGCCCGTGGCGATCCCCGCCGCCGCCGCCCTGGCGAGCTCGGCCGCCGCCTGCCTGGGAGTCAGCACGGGTAGTGAGAGTTCGCGCGGCCGGGCGGTGGCGGCGAAGACCAGCCGCAGGTCGCCGATCGCCTCGGCGACGCTGCGGTGCACCCGCGCCGCGTTCAGCGGCCAGTGGGCGCCGGAGGCCGACGCCCAGGCCCGCTCCTGCGGCCAGCCGTCCCGCGGATTGACCAGTCGCAGGTCCTCCAGACCGAAGTTGGCCATCACCCGCGCCGCGGCGCCGATGTTCTCCCCCATCTGCGGGGCGTCTAGGATCACGGCGGGCGCAGGAGACATGCGCGCCTTTTCCTCTGCGGCTCCCGGCCGCGCAAGGGAGTGCTGGCCAGCCGTGACCGCCCGACGCCTCGCGATCTGCCTCATTTCGGCGTTTTGGCTGACCGCCTGCGGTCCGCAACGCTCCACCGAGCTCGACCCCAAGTTCGACATGCAGGCCATGGCGCGCGAGGTGACGGCGATCGTCGAGGCGGCGAAGCCGGCCGAGGTGACCGTCGCCTTCATGGACCTGGAGAACGCCGAGGTCTGGAGCCACTACGGCGACACGCCCGTCCCGATGCAGGACCTGGCCGTCCTGCCGCTCGCCGCCGCGGTGCTGGCCGAGGTAGACGAAGGCCGGCTGTCGCTCGACGAGGTCGTGGTGATCCAGGAGACCGACCTCTCGCCCCAGCCCAGCGCCGTCGCGACCGCCTGGCCGGACCAGGACCGCTACACCATCGCCGACCTGCTGCCGCGCGCGGTCCGCCATTCCGACAACACCGCCGCCGACCTGCTGATGAAGCGGATCGGGGGACCGGGCGCGGTCACCGCCTGGCTCACCGCCCGCCGGGTGCGCGGCGTGCGCGTCGACCGCTACCAGCGGGAGATCCAGATGGAGATGGCCGGACTGCCCTCGTTCCGGTCGGCCTGGAAGGACGAGGCCCCTTTCGCCGAGGCTCCCGAGCCGCAGCGGCGGGCCGCCCTCACGGCCTTCCTCGCCGATGCGCGCGACTCCGCCACCGCCCACGGACTGATCGACTTCCTCAGCCGGCTGGAGGCCGGGGAGCTGGTCTCGCCCGCCTCGCGCGAGCTGCTGCTGGAGTTGATGGAGGAAAGCCAGTCGGGAGCCGGCCGCATCGCCGCCGGCCTGCCCCGCGGCGCGCGGCTCGCCCACAGGGCCGGAACGGCGCGGCCGGACCTGGGGCTCGTCCCGGTGGTGAGCGACGCAGGCGTGATCACCACCCGGCGCGGTCGGCGCTTCGCCATCGCGGTGCTGATGCGCGGCTGCCGGGGCGCGCCGGCCGATTGCGAGCGGACCCTGGCCCGCACGACCCGGGCCCTGATCGCGGCTGCGGGCTGACGCCTGCCCTTCCCCCCCTCGCCTTCGCCCGCTATACGGCCCAGCGACACCAATTCCCCTCACGCAAACGCCAGGAGCGCCCCTCGCCTATGGCCAAGATCAAAGTCGCAGGTCCCGTCGTAGACATCGACGGGGACGAGATGACCCGGATCATCTGGAAGTGGATCAAGGACAAGCTGATCTTCCCGTATCTGGACATCCAGCTCGATTACTACGACCTGGGCATCGAGCACCGCGACGCGACCGACGACAAGGTGACCATCGAGGCGGCCGAGGCGATCAAGCGGCACGGCGTCGGCGTCAAGTGCGCCACCATCACCCCTGACGAGGCGCGGGTCGAGGAGTTCGGCCTGAAGCAGATGTGGAAGTCTCCCAACGGGACCATCCGCAACATCCTCGGCGGCGTGGTGTTCCGGGAGCCGATCATCTGCCGCAACGTCCCGCGGCTGGTGCCCGGCTGGACCCAGCCGATCATCCTCGGCCGCCACGCCTTCGGCGACCAGTACCGCGCGACCGACTTCCGCGTCCCCGGCCCCGGCAAGCTGAAGGTCTCCTGGGAAGGCGCGAACGGCGAGACGATCGAGCACGAGGTGTTCGACTACAAGGGCGGCGGCGTCGCCATGGCGATGTACAACGTGGACGACTCGATCCGCGACTTCGCCCACGCCTGCTTCCGCTATGCGCTGCAGCGCGAATATCCGCTCTACCTGTCGACGAAGAACACCATCCTCAAGGCCTACGACGGCCGCTTCAAGGACATCTTCGCCGAGATCTACGAGGCTGAATACGCCGCCCAGTTCAAGGAAAAGGGCATCACCTACGAGCACCGGCTGATCGACGACATGGTCGCCGCCTCGCTGAAGTGGTCCGGCGGCTTCATCTGGGCCTGCAAGAACTACGACGGCGACGTACAGTCCGACTCGGTGGCCCAGGGCTTCGGTTCGCTCGGCCTGATGACCTCGGTGCTGATCTCTCCGGACGGCAAGACCATGGAGGCCGAGGCCGCCCACGGCACCGTCACCCGCCACTTCCGCCAGCACCAGCGGGGCGAATCGACCTCGACCAACTCCATCGCCTCGATCTTCGCCTGGACCCAGGGCCTCGCCCACCGCGCCAAGCTGGGCGGCAACGCGGAACTGGCCCACTTCGCCCGCACGCTGGAGCAGGCCTGCGTCTCGACCGTCGAAAGCGGCTCGATGACCAAGGACCTGGCGCTGCTGGTCGGCGACACCCAGGGCTGGCTGACCACCGAGGGCTTCCTCGACAAGGTCGCCTCCAACCTCGACAAGGCGCTGGCCGAGTCGAAGCCGGCCTGACGGCCCTGCGCGCCGCTGGAACGGCGCAGCTCGGCGGCTTAGGGGGGGGCGATGGAGCTCGTCGGCCGGATCGCCCCCTTCTTCGCCCTGATCGCGGCCGGCGCGGTGCTGGCCCGGCTGGGCGTCCTCGCCGAACGGCCAGGCCGCTGGCTCTCCGGCTACACCTACTGGATCGGCTTCCCCGCGCTGCTGGTGAGCTGGCTGGGCTCCGCCCCGCCGCCGGACGCAAGCCTCGCGCGCGCCCTCACCGCCTACGCATTCGCAATGGCCGCCGTGCTGGCGATCGCCGTCGTTCTCGGCCGGGCGCGGCCCTGGCCGGATGAGGCGCGGGCCGGCGTTCCCCTGGTCTCGGTCGTCGGCAACACCGCCTTCCTCGGCGCGCCGTTGGCCGCCTCGGTGCTGGGCGAGAGCGCACGCGCGCCGGCCGCGGCCGTCGTGGCGGTAGACTTCATCCTGCTGCTGGGCCTCGGCGTCGCCGTGCTGCAGGGCGGACGGGGCGACGGCCTCGCCAGGGGGCTGCGCCGGGTGCTGCTCAACCCCACCGTCGTCGGCGCCGGGATCGGCCTGGCGATCTCAGGCTTCCGCCTGCGCCTGCCCGCGCCGGCCGCCGAGGGGCTGGGGCTGCTGGCGGCGACCGCCAGCCCCGTGGCGCTGGTCGCCCTCGGCGGGCTGATCGGTCGCGAGCGCGTCTGGCCGGCGCGCCGCGAGCTCGAACCGCTGGGCGCGGCTCTGGTCCTCAAGCTCGCCCTGGCCCCCTTGGCGGTGTGGGCGGCGCTCGCCTTGGCGGGATCTCCGCCGAATCTGACGGCGGTCACCGTCCTGCTCGCCGCCTGCCCGACGGCGGTCAACGTCTTCATCCAGACGAGGGCGGCCGACGTCTGGGCCCGCCCCGCGGCCCAGGCCGTGGCCATCGGCACGGTGATCTCGGCCCTCACGCTGATGCTGGCGGCGCACCTGCTGACTTGATCTTTCTCACGCCCGGCGCGGCTTGACCGCCGGGGCGGCCCGGGCGGAGGCTTACGCCATGCGCGCGGCCGACATCGACGCCTACCTCGCCCGCATCGGCTATGCCGGCGAACTGAACGCAAACCTCGCAACCCTGCGCGCACTGCACAGGGCCCATCTGCTGGCGGTCCCTTACGAGAACCTCGACGTCCAGCTCGGCCGGCCGCTCACCACCGACCCGGCCGCGGCCTTCGACAAAATCGTTCGCCGCCGGCGCGGCGGCTGGTGCTACGAGATGAACGGCGCCTTCGGGCTGGTCCTCGAGGCGCTCGGCTTCCCGGTCACCCGGCTGGCCGGGGCGGTGCTGCGCGAACTGCTGGGGGCCGACAACCTCGCCAGCCACCTGGTCCTGAAGGTCGACCTGGAAGAGACCTGGCTGGCCGACGTCGGCTACGGCGACGGCCCCATCGAGCCGTTCGAACCGGTCCCGGGCGGCTACGAGCAGCGCGGCTTCGAGTTCGGCCGCGAACTGACCGACGACGGCTGGCTCAGGATGCGCAACCACCGCTTCGCGCCGCGCAGCTTCGACGTGCGGCTGGAGCCGGCGGACGAGGTGGCGCTGGCCGGCAAGTGCGACCAGCTGCAGACCGCGCCGACCTCCGTCTTCGTGAACAACGCCATCGTCCAGCGGCACACCGAGGACGGCCTCGTCCTGCTGCGCAATCGCACCCTGCGCCGCATCACCCCGCAGGGCGCCGAGGAGCGGCTCGTCGACAGCCCCGAGGACTACGTCGCGCTGCTTGCCGACCCGTTCGGCCTCGACCTGCCCGAAGCGGCGCCCCTGTGGCCCCGCATCTGCGCCCAGCACGAAGCCTCGCTCATCCCCGCGGGATGACGTCCCCAGGTGGTTCCGTAGCGGCGACGCGCCGGGGCTAGCCCGCCAGCGCCGCCTTCACCGCGGCCAGGCCGTCGGCGGCCTTGGAGCCGTCCGGGGCGCCGCCCTGGGCGAAGTCGGGCCGGCCGCCCGCGCCCTGGCCGCCCATCGCCTGGACGGCGGCCTTGGCGAGGTCCACGGCGCTCAGCCGGTCCTTGGCGGTCCCGGTCAGGGCGACGGTCACCGCCGCCTTGCCGTCGGCCACGCCGACCAGGGCGACGACGCCGTCCTCGACCTGCTTCTTGAACTCCTCGGCGATGGGCCGCAGGTCCTTGCCGCCGACCCCGTCCATGACCCGGGCCAGCAGCTTCACTCCGCCGACCTCCTCGATCTGGGACCCGCCGCCCGCGCCGCCGCCCATGGCCAGCTGACGCTTGGCGTCGGCCAGTTCCTTCTCGAGCTTGCGGCGCTGGGTCTCCAGCGCCTCGACGCGAGCCGCGACCTCGGAGACCGGAACCTTGAACTGTTCGGCCAGGCCGCGGGCCACCCCCGCCTGCTCCAGCAGGAAGCGGCGCGCCGCCTCGCCGGTCAGCGCCTCGATGCGGCGCACGCCGGCCGCCACACCGCCTTCGGAGACGATCTTGAACAGGGCGATGTCGCCTGTGCGCGACACGTGGGTGCCGCCGCACAGCTCGATGGAATAGGCCCCCTCGCCGGTCAGCGCGCGGCCCAGCGTCAGCACCCGGACGCTGTCGCCGTACTTCTCGCCGAACAGGGCCATGGCGCCCTCCGCGATGGCCGCCTCGGGCGCCATGACGCGGGTCTCGGCCGGCAGGTTCTGGCGGATCACCGCGTTCACCTCGGCCTCGATCCGGTCGATCTCCTCGGCGGTCAGCGGCTGGCCGTGGCTGAAGTCGAAGCGGATGCGGTCGCCGTCGACCATCTGGCCCTTCTGCGAGACGTGCGGGCCCAGCACGTTGCGAAGCGCCGCGTGCAGCAGGTGGGTGGCCGAGTGGTTGGCGCGGGTCAAGGCGCGGCGCTCGGCGTCCACCGCCAGCCGCACCCGCGCGCCCGGCGTCAGCACGCCCTCCAGCACTTCCAGCGCATGGACGTGCAGGTCGCCGGCCTGCTTCTGGCAGTCGACGATGCGGCCGCGGCCCCCCGGCCATTCGGCCTCGCCGTGGTCGCCTGCCTGGCCGCCGCTCTCGGCGTAGAAGGGCGTGCGGTCGAAGATCGCCTGCACGGTCTGGCCGGCCTTGGCCTCGTCGACCTCCTGGCCGTCGACCACCAGCGCCAGCAGCTCGCCCATGTCCTCGATCTGGTCGTAGCCGCTGAACACGGTCGGCCCCAGACGGTCTCGGATGGCGAACCATTCGGCCGCCTGGGCGACGGCGCCGGAACCGGTCCAGGCTTCGCGCGCCCGCTCGCGCTGCTCGCGCATGGCCGAGTCGAAGCCGTCGAGGTCGACGGTCAGCCCCTTGGCCCGCACCGCGTCCTGAGTCAGGTCCAGCGGGAAGCCGTAGGTGTCGTAGAGCT
>JAQVDF010000071.1 GCA_028698405.1 Phenylobacterium sp.
ATGACCGAGTGGCTCAAGAGCGGCCGCATCAAGTACCAGGAGACGGTGCTGGAAGGCTTCGAGAAGGCCCCCGAGGGGCTGATCGGCCTGTTCGAGGGGCGCAACATCGGCAAGATGCTGATCCACATCGCCGACTGAGCCGCCGATCCCCTGGCGCCGGGCGGCGGGAGGGTCCAAGTCTATGGGCTTGAGAACCCGACGCTCCATCCTCGGTCAGTTCGGCGCGCTCGGCATCGCCGGCGGCGCGGCCTTCCTGTTGCGCGACCAGATCCTGTGGCCGGACCCCGAGCCGCGGCTGGAAGCCAACGGCGGATCCTCCAGCGGCTGGCTGAGCTTCATCGGGCGCCCGGGCGCGCCGGCGGTGATGGTGCTGACCGAGGTCAACGGGCGGCCGGTGCGCGCGCTGCTCGACAGCGGGGCGCAGTATTCGGTGATCGACAAGGCGCTGGCCGCCGAGCTCGGCCTGCCGCACGCCTTCGCCGCCCCGATGATCGCCTACGGAGTCGGCGGTAAGCCGCAGCTCGGTCGCGGCGTGACCCTGGCTGTGCGGGCCGGCGCCCTCACCCTCCCCGCGCTGCGCGCGGCGGTGCTGGATTTGGGCCCTATTTCCGGCGGGCTGGGGCTGTCCGTGCCGCTGGTGCTGGGCCAGGACGTGCTGTCCACGCTGGTGGCCGACATCGATTTCCCACGCCGGCGGGTGCGCTTCCTCACCCCCGAGGCCTACGAGCCCCCGCAGGGCGCCTTCGCCGTGCCGGCCCGCCGCAAGGGCCGGGCTCTGCTGGCCAGGGTGGATGTCGAGGGCGCGAGCCTGGAGCCGGTGCTCGACACCGGCGCCTCCTCGGCCCTGGTGCTGGCGCACGACGTGGCCGAGGACGCCGGACTGCTGTCGGGCCGCGAAGTGCGCCCGGCCCGTAGCCTGGTGCTGGGCGGGATCGCCGCCGGACGGATGGTGACGGTCCGCACCCTCGCCTTCGGCGGCGAGGTGCTGCGCGACGTGCCGGTGCACATCTACAAGCGACAGCCGATGCCGGGATTTCCGAGCGGCCTGCTGGGCGTCGGCGCGCTGTCCCGCTTCCGGGCCGTGCTCGACCACCACGGCGGGCGCCTGCACCTCGTGCGGGGGGCGTGACGTCTTTCCCCTGCAGGAGAGGGAAAATTTAGGCCGCGCGGCCCTTCAGACGCCAGACGACCGGGCGCAGCACGGCGGTGCAGACGATGACCGGCGAGAGCAGCCAGGCGAGCAGACGTTCGACCGGCTTTTCGCTGCGCTTGCGGAAGTAGCGGGCCAGGCCCAGCCCCTTGTGGAACTCGACCCTCACCGGGCTGGCCTGGCTGGTGTGGCCCAGGTGGATGACCTCGGCCTTGGGGTGGAACAGCACCTGGCCGCCGGCCCGGCGCACACGCCAGCACAGGTCCACGTCCTCGACGTGCAGGAAGTAGCCCTCGTCGAAGCCGCCGAGGCTCTCGAAGTCGGCGCGGCGCATGCAGAAGCAGGCGCCGGAGATGGTCGGCACCGGCGCCACCGCATCGGGCGCGGCCTCGCACTCCCAGTGCACCTCGTAGCGCCGCAGGGCGGGCGCGAGGCGGGCCAGCCGGCTGAGCGAGAGCAGGGCGGTCATCGGGGTGATGTCGCCGCGCCGCGCACCGCGCTGTTCGGTCCGGTCGGCGTTGAGCACCCGGCCGCCGACCAGGCACGGCGAGGGCCGGCTCTCGATCTCGCGCACCAGGTTGGCGATGCAGCCCGGCTGCAGGAAGGCGTCCGGGTTGAGGAACAGCAGGTGCTCGCCGGTGGCCTTGCGGGCCCCCAGGTTGGCGCCGCGCGCGAAGCCGACGTTGCCGTGGCCGGTCAGCAGCACCACCCGCCGGTCGCGCTCGGCCAGCGCCTGCAGCATGGCCGTCTGACGTCCCGGCGAGCCGTTGTCGACGATGACGAACTCGTCGACCAGCGGGTCGGCCAGCACGCATCGCACGCTCTGCTCGAGCGCCTCGCCGGTCATGTAGACGACCATCACCACCGAAACCCGGCGGCGCGGCGACCAGAAGACCTGTTCGGGTGCGGGCTCTACGGCGACGATCGGTGCGGCGATGCCGTTCATCCAGCCTCCATGGCCCCGACCGAGGTGCGGCGAGACGACTCCTCGCCTAACGCGCGAATCGCAAGATCGGGCGGACTCGCCTGCATGGCAAGAGTCTTGACCGCCTCGTCCAGCGTCAGGATTTCCTGCCGATCCGAGCCGAGGCGCCGCAGCGCGACCTTGCCTTCTTCAGCCTCTCTGCGGCCCACGACGGCGATCACCGGCGTCTTGGCCAGGCTGCGCTCTCGCACCTTATAGTTGATTTTTTCGTTACGGAGGTCGCTCTCCACGCGAAGGCCGGCCTTTCGGAACGCTTGCACTGCGGCCCGAGCGTAATCATCGGCGTCTGACGTAATTGTGGCGACCACCACCTGGGTCGGCGCGAGCCACAACGGGAAGACGCCCGCATAGTGCTCGATCAGGATGCCGATGAACCGCTCCATCGAGCCGGCGATCGCCCGGTGCAACATCACCGGCCGGTGCTTGGCCCCGTCCTCGCCGACGTAGGAGGCGTCCAGCCGCTCGGGCAGCACGTAATCGAGCTGCAGCGTGCCGCACTGCCAGGTGCGGCCGATGGCGTCCTTCAGGTGGAACTCCAGCTTGGGCCCGTAGAAGGCGCCCTCGTTGGGCAGCCGCTCGACCTCGAAGCCGGCGGCGTTGGCCGCCCGCTCCAGCGTGTCCTCGGCGATCGTCCACTGCTCGTCCGTGCCGAACCGCTCGTCGGAGCGCAGGGCCAGCTTCACCGAATGCAGCTCCACGTTCAGGTCGTCGTAGATCTGCTTCAGCAGCCGGATGAAGGCCACCGCCTCCTCCTCGATCTGCTCGTCGGTGCAGAAGATGTGCGCATCGTCCTGGCACAGCTGCCGCACCCGCATCAGTCCGTGCAGCGAACCCGAGCTTTCGTTGCGGTGCAGGGCCTCGAACTCCGACAGCCGGATCGGCAGGTCGCGGTACGAGCGCTGGCCGTGCTTGAACACCTGCACGTGGCCCGGGCAGTTCATCGGCTTGACGGCCATGATCTGGCCGTCCTCGTCCTCGCAGACGAACATGTTCTCGCGGAACTTGGCCCAGTGGCCGGACTGCTCCCAGAAGGTCTTGTCGAGGACCTGGGGCGTCTTCACCTCGTCGTAGCCCTCGGCCTCCATGCGCCGGCGCATGTAGTTCTGCAGCGTCCGGTAGAGCGTCCAGCCCTTCGGATGCCAGAAGATCATGCCCTTGCCCTCTTCCTGGATGTGGAAGAGGTCCATGGCCTGGCCGAGCTTGCGATGGTCGCGCTTCTCGGCCTCCTCCAGCCGCTTCAGATAGGCCTCGAGGTCGGCCTCCGAGGCCCAGGCCGTGCCGTAGATGCGCTGCAGCTGGGCGTTACGGTGGTCGCCGCGCCAGTAGGCGCCGGCCAGCTTGGTCAGCTTGAAGGCCTTGCCGGCGTGCTTCGTCGACGGCAGGTGCGGCCCGCGGCACAGGTCCTTCCACTGGCCCTGGCGGTAGACGGTGATCGTCTCGTTCTCGGGCAGGTCCTCGATGATCTCGGCCTTGTAGGCCTCGCCGATCGAGCGGAAGTGGGCGATGGCCTCGTTGCGGTCCCAGACCTCGCGCTGGATCTTCTCGTCGCGGTCGACGATCTCCTTCATCCGCTGCTCGATCTTGGCCAGGTCTTCCAGGCTGAACGGCTCGTTGCGGGCGAAGTCGTAGTAGAAGCCGTCCTCGATCGAGGGGCCGATGGTCACCTGCGTGCCGGGAAACAGCTCCTGCACCGCCTCGGCCATGATGTGGGAGACGTCGTGGCGGATGGTCTCCAGCGCCTCGGGCTGCTCGCGCGTCAGGATCTCGAAGCGGCCGCCCTTCTCCAGCGGGCGGTCGAGGTCCAGAAGCTCGCCGTCCAGCTTTACCAGGATGGCCTTCTTCTCCAGCGACTTAGAGATGCCGGCGGCGATGTCGCGGCCCGTGACCCCGGCCTCGTACTGGCGCTTGGAGCCGTCGGGAAAGATCAGGTCGATCATGTCTCACACGTCCATTTCCGCGCCGGGGGCTCGCCCTTGCGGCGCGGCGGGGGCGGCGGGTCGTAGCCTGCGCCGCCCCAGGGGTTGCATCGGCACAGCCGCCGGGCGGCGAGATAGGATCCGCGCCAGGGGCCGTGATTGATCAGGGCCTCGGCGGCGTATTCCGAGCAGGTCGGAAGGAACCGGCACTGGCGCCCGATCAGGGGGGAGAGCGTCAGCTTGTAGGCGCGCAACGCGCCTCTGACGCAGGTCTCGTAGAGGGTCATGCCGGCTCGCGGGCTTGCGATAGCTCGCAGCGCTTAGAGCGCGAGGGGGGCCAAATCAAGCCGCGCCGGCGCGGCTAGTTCGTTCCACGGCCCGCCGGACGGCCTCGGCCGCGGCCTCGAACGCCAGCAGCGTCGAGGTGTGACGGGCGGGATAATCCTTCACCGGCGCCAGCATGGCCAAATCCGCAAAACGTCCTTCGGGCGGCGCGCCGCCTTCTTTCAACATAGCACGGAAGGCGTCGCGGGCCATCTCGATCTCGGCGAGCGAGGCCCCGACCACCGAAGCGCCCAGCACCGCCGCCGAGGCCTGGCCCAGCGCGCAGGCCTTCACGTCCTGGGCGAAGTCGGCCACCCGGTCGCCCTCGACCATCACGTCCACCACCACCCGGCTGCCGCACAGCTTGGAGACCTTCTCCGCGCTGGCGTGCGGCGCAGGCAGCCGCCCCACCCGCGGCAGGTTCGCCGCCAGCTTCAGCACCTTGGCCGAGTAGAGGTCGTCGATCATGCGCGATAGGTCGGTGCGAAGGCGGCGGTTGTCAAATGGACGACGCGCCGCGGACCGCCCTCACCGCGACACCAGCAGCGGCACGGGGCAGCGGCTGAGCAGCTCGCGGCTCATGCCGCCGAGCAGCAGCTGCTGCAGCCGCGGCCTTGCGTAGAGTCCCGCGGCCAGGAGGTCGGCGCCGAACGCCTCGGCCTCGGCCAGCACGATGTCGGGGGCGTCCCAGTCCGAGCCGCGCCGGCAGATCAGCTCCACCGTCTGGCCGCGCCTTGCGAACCTCGCCCGCAGCGCCTCCACCTTGTCCTTTGGGGGATCGTCGCCGACGGTGACCACGGCCACGCTCGCGGCCTGCTCGACGAACGGCCAGGCGTCGCGCAGCAGGCGGGCGGACTCGCGGGTGTGCGACCAGGCGATGAGCATCTTGCGGCAGGGATCGCCCGCGTCCGTCCCGGGCGGGACGACCAGCAGCGGCCCGCCGCAGGCCATGCCGATCTGGGCCGCGGTCAGCTTGTTCTCGCCGTAGGGGGTGTGCAGCTCGCGCGGGGCGACCACCAGGTCGGCCCCCTGGGTCAGCGCCAGCAGGGGGCCGTCCTCGTCGCCGTCGACCTCGATCCAGCGGCCGGCGACGCCGGCCTCGGCGACCGCCGCCTCGAAGCGCGCGCGGGCCTCGCCCAGCGCCTCGGCCACCGCCCGGCCGTGCCGGTTGAGCAGCGCGTCCACCGCCTCGGGCGACAACTGCGGCAGCCCATCGACGGAAGAGAAGAAGCGCAGGAACTCGCTGACCGGAAACCCCGCCTGCAGCTCCGCCCCGAACCTCGCCGCCAGCGCCGCGGCCAGCCTCAGCCGGCGCGCGCTGTCCTCCGTCCGGTCCAGCAGGACCAGCACCTCCCGATACCCCAACACGCCCCTCCGTCACCTCCGCCGCGGCCACGGCGCCGCCGCGGGGCAGGGTGCGGGAAAGTCGGCGGCGTGGGAAGGCGGGGGCGGGTTTACGACCAGGGCGCATTCGTGAACCCTTGGAGTGCACCAACACGCGCAAAGGCGCCTGACGGCTCGTTGTTCGCATACCCCGTGAGCGACGCAGGCAGGGGCGGCCCCCTCTGGATTTCTGCAGAACCACATGAGGAGTGCTAAGGCGTCGTGATCCGAAACCTGATCTCCAGCCTGGCCGTACTTTTCAGTGAGCTCGGCTTTACCGCCCAAGCTGAACCTGTCGTTGTCGAAGTCCAGGCGCAGGATCAGGTCTGATCAGAAAGCGGGCGGATCGAACACGAGGCGATCTGCGACGGGAAGCCGGTGCTCTTGAGGGTGCTGCGGTCACCGGGCGCGTTCTCGGCCGACATCGGGTTCTATGGCGCCCTCGCCCCGGTTGCTGAGCCGCTGCGTAGCGTTCTGGAGCGACCTGCCGCTCTGACTTCGATGACGTGGGCGTGCGCCGGCCCGACCGCCATCCTGCACGTGGTTGTGGCGCGGCCGACGCCCAGTGGCGCGGACTACTTCTTCAGCCGAACATTCGTACGGAGGGACGGGACAGTGGTCACCGAACCGCTGACCCCGAGGAGTGCGAGTGACGCGGCGTACCTCACAGGCGGCGAGTAGAGTGGAACCCGCAGGGCGCGCGCGGCGGCCCAGCTTGGCAGCTGCAGTACGTTTCCAATGCACATGTCGCTGCGGCTTAAGGCAGGCGGCCGTCTCAGGTGCCAGGAGTTTTGGCGGGTTCGGATTGCGCCAGGAGCAGGCATTGGCCCGCACGCCTAAAGCGGACGTCCATCCGTGACTATTCTGCCCACTCCGCCGTGGTGGCGCGGACGGACCAGACCAACGTCCTCGCGCTTTCAGTTTGATCCAGGCCTGTGAGCTCGGGAACGCTCCAGCAGTTTCCCCAGCCTTCACCAGGTTTGATGATTGCGTCGTTATCCAGCGACTGGCCGGAGTAGGAGACTAAGTTAGTGCTGCGGTCCGGCCGACGCGCCTCGAGTGCCAAATAGGTCCGCTTTACCGTGCGTCTGGACTTATTCACGATGCCGATGAACAGAGGAAATTCTGCGTCGCACAGCTTCATATCGTACGGCCTGATCGTCAGTTGAAGCTCGGAAAGCTGAGGCTCGCCGATCCGAAGAGATTGGGCCCAGGCGGCAACTGCAACGATGACCACGACTCCAACGACACCCAGAAAGATGATCAGGAGCGTTCGCCAGATCGTCTCAAGGATCTTTAGCAGCGCGTCGCCGAGAGCGACCGGGGGCGTCAACCGCCCGACGTGAAAGGGCCCGTTCCAGGTGGCGAGCCAGCTCGTCCGAAGCGCAGCACCAACAGCTCTCATGTGGCCCCCCAGCCGCTCGAGGTGGAAAGTATGGCCGAAAGCCAAGCTCGCGGGCAAACGGCAAGGCGGTGTCGCGTTACAACGCGCCACCTTCAACCCAGCAGTGTTTCTGCTCAGAGCGGTCGTCGAGAACGTCTCGACCTAGTTCAGTTCGACGGCGACTCTGCGAACCCGATGCTGGACGACGTCTCCGCCGATGGCGCGGGCCGGGTCAAAGAGGGCGAGATTGACGCCGCCGCCCACCGAGCTGCTGTAGAGGACGCCATCGTAACCGGCGCGTTCCGCGCCGCCATAAGGCGCGTTTTTAATCAGCTCGCAGAGGTACTGACTGGGAAGGTAGTCGATCGCCGCGCCCGACGGCAGCACCGGTCGCGTCAGCTCGTCGCCAAGCCTCCCCAGCAGCGCGAGGTCCTCGCGCAAAGCGCCGATCTTGTCTTCGTCACCGAAGCTGAAGGGCGACATACGTGTCCGCGGATCACGTAGATCGATAATGCGTAGGCTCTCCGCGAGCTGGAACTCCGCGACGCAGGCCATTTCACCCGTGTGCGGCCGCACCTCGGAGATCGCTGAGACAGCATCGGACCCCAGGTACAGATACGGAATTCCTGGGGGATTGGCGCGACCATGGG
>JAQVDF010000072.1 GCA_028698405.1 Phenylobacterium sp.
CCTTATAGCCCCTGGTGTACTTGGCATAGACCAGGGTGTCCGGATCGGGCCGCCAGTCGACGCCCAGCGTCCCGCCCCAGCCGTCCCATTCGTTCTTCAGCACGCGGGTGCGCCGGCCGGTGACGGAGTCGGTGTACACCGGAGTGGTCACCGACGGGTCGACCTGCGTGCCGGCGCCGACCGCCGCGGTATGTTGGAGGCCGCGTCAACGCGGCTAAGCTTCCCAAGCGGCGTCCGGGCCTTTCCAAGCGACGGTATGACGCGTTTCCCGCTCCCCCGGGGAGGGACGCCTGCTCAGGTCAGCAGCACGACCTTGCCGAGGTGGGCGCCGCTCTCCAGGTGGGCGTGCGCGGCGGCGGCTTCGGCCAGCGGGAAGGTGCGGTCGATGTAGGGCCTGACCTGTCCCGCTTCGATCCACGGCCAGACCCGGCGTTCCACTTCGGCCGCCAGGCGCGCCTTCTCGTCGGCGCTGCGGGGGCGCAGGGTCGAGCCGGTGATCGCCGCCCGCTTCTGCATGAGACGGCCGATGGACAGCTCCACCGTCCCGCCGCCCTGGGCGGCGATGTAGACGATGCGCCCACCGGTCTTCAGCGCCTTGAGGTTCTGGTCGAAGTAGGGCGCGCCGACCATGTCCAGCACCACGTCGACGCCGCCCTCGCGCAGGGCGGCGTCGGCGAAGTCCTCGGCGGTGGAGTCGACGGCGACGTCCGCGCCCACCTGGCGGGCCTGCTCGGCCTTGGCGGCGCCTCTGGCGGTGGCGATCACCCTGGCGCCCGCCGCCTTGCCCATCTGAATGGCGGTGACCCCGATGCCGGAGGTCGCCCCGTGCACCAGCAGCGTCTCGCCGGCTTTCAGCCCCCCGTGCTCGAAGACGTTGGCGAACACCGTGAACACCGTCTCCGGCAGGCCTGCGGCCTGCACCGCGTCCAGCCCCCTGGGGAGCGGTAGGGCGTGACGGGCGTCGCAGACCGCGTATTCGGCGTAGCCGCCGCCGCCCAGCAGCGCGCAGACGAGGTCGCCCGCCTTCCAGCGGCCGGCCGGCTCGATCACCTCGCCCGCGACCTCCAGGCCCAGCGTGTCCGGCGCGCCGGGGGGCGGCGGATAGAAGCCCTGGCGCTGGGCGATGTCCGGCCGGTTCACGCCGGCGGCGCGCACACGGATCAGAATCTGGCCTTCGCCCGGCGTCGGGCGAGGGATCTGCACCGGCTTCAGCGCCTCGGCCGGGCCCTTGCCGCCTTCGACGGCGACCGCGGCCATGGTCTGGTCCTGCGACGATTGGTTCATGGGTGTGACCTCCGCGATCTTGCGCCTTGAACGGCTTGGCGGCCAAATAGCCGGCTGGAGCTTAGGCCGCAAAGGGAGGCTCGGGTCCCATGGACGAACCGGCGGATGTCCGCGTCGGACGCGGCCAGCGGTTGGCCGAGGCGGTTCGCGAGGACCTGGAGCTGTTCGGCGTCGACGAACTCGAGGAGCGGATCGCGGTGCTCCAGGCCGAGGTCGCCCGCGTGCAGGCCCAGATCGACAGGAAGCGCGCGGGTCGCGCCGCCGCCGACGCGCTGTTCTCGGGACGCCCGGGTTGAGCGCGCCGGGGTTCGGCTTGGCACGGGCGTTGCAGCCCGATAGACGCGGAACCGATGTGCTCCGCAGGCTGACGGAAGAGGCGTGACGGCCCCATGAGCGAAACCGACCCGACGGGGCCCTGGCGGGCGGCCGTGATCCGTGACTTTGCGCGGTCCGAGCTGTTCGAGCGCACCTTCCAGGAGGGCATGGACCTCGTGGAGGAGACCGCCGCCTATCTGGACGGCGCCGGACGGCAGGAATCCAAGCTGCTGGCCCGCAACGCGGCCTTGGCCTACGCGGCCGAGAGCATGCGCCTGACCACCCGGCTGATGCAGGTGGCTTCCTGGCTGCTGGTGCAGCGGGCGGTGAAGGAGGGCGACATGGCCCCCGAAGCGGCCTGCGAGGCCCGCTACCGGCTGGGCGCCCAGGAGGTGTCCAAGTCCCGCCCCGAGGCCGAGGCCGAACTGCCGCCGGGCCTGGTGGGCCTGCTGCACCGCGCCGAGCGCCTTTACGAACGCGTGCGCCACCTCGACGAGCGCATGTATCTGGCCCAGGCCGAGAACCCCGAACCCCTCAACCCCGTCCAGTCCCACTTCGACCGCCTGCGCAGCGCGTTCGGGAGTTAGGCCCCCCTCGGCCGCACAATGGCTTTCCCCCTCCCCTTGTGGGAGAGGGTGGCGCCCGAAGGGCGTCGGGAGAGGCGTCGCTCGGCGCGCATCGCCCGTGGATCCACGAGCGGGGAGGCCTGCGCCACGCCTCCTCCGACCCGCTTGGCGGGCCACCTCCTCCTACAAGGGGAGGAGGAGAGGATGCATCCGATCGCGGAGAGGCGATCTCCCCAACGAAAAACGCCGCGCCCGTAGGCGCGGCGTCTTCGTCGCAAGAGGCCGAGATCGTCTTACTTGCGGGTGAAGGCGCCGAACTTGGCGTTGAAGCGCGAGACCCGGCCGCCGCGGTCGAGCAGCTGCTGGTTGCCGCCGGTCCACGCCGGGTGGGTCTTCGGATCGATGTCCAGGTGCAGCGTGTCCCCTTCCTTCCCGTAGGTCGACCGGGTCTGGTAGGTGGTGCCGTCGGTCATGACCACGGTGATGAAGTGGTAGTCCGGGTGGGTGTCTTGTTTCATCGCGCGTGCGCCTGACGTAAAGGGTCAGCCTGAATGAGGCAGGGCCCGCCGCGGCGGGCCCCAAAGGAGCCGGGCCTATACTGCAAGAGGCCCCCTTTAGGCAAGGGCGAGCGCCAAGTGAGTGAGACTGCGGCCCCGCAAGCGGAGGCTCCGGGGCGTCCGGGCGCAGGCGCGAGCCTGGTCCAGAGCCTGGCCGAGGACGCCGCCCGCCGCGGCAAGAGCCGGAACCTGAAGACCCTCTCGCGGCTGCTGCCGTTCGCCCGCGCGCACATGGGCGACGCCATCGCCAGCGTGATTTTCCTGTTCGGCTCGACCGCCGCGACGCTGGCCCTGTCGGGTGCGGTGCGGCTGCTGGTCGACCACCTGACGACGGCGAGTGGGGCCGAGGTCGACCGCTGGTTCCTGCTGCTGGGCGCGGTGGCGCTGGCGCTGGGGATCGCCACGGCGCTGCGCTACTTCTTCGTCACCAAGCTCGGCGAGCGGGTCGTGGCCGACCTGCGCAAGGCCGCCTACGCCCATATCCTGACGCTGGACCCCTCCTTCTTCCTGGGCGTGCGCACCGGCGAGGTGCTCTCACGGCTGACCACCGACATCCAGATCGTCGAGACGCTGCTGTCGACCTCCATCTCGGTGGCGCTGCGCAACCTGGTGATGCTGATCGGCGCCCTGATCCTGCTGGTCTGGGTGAGTCCCACCCTGACCGGCCTGGTGCTGGCCGGCTTTCCGCTGATCCTCGCCCCCTTGTTCCTGTTCGGCCGGCGGGTGCGGCGGCTGACCAGCTCGGCGCAGGACCGCTTCGCCGCCGCCGTCGGCTACGCGGGCGAGACGCTGGACGGGCTGGAGACGGTGCAGGCCTTCGGGCGCGAGACCACGGCCGCGGGCCGTTTCGGCGAGGCGGTGGAAGCGGCTTTCCGCACCTCGCTTCGGCGGATGACGGCTCGGGCGGTGATGACCGCCCTGGTCATCGCCCTGGTGTTCGGCGGCGTGGTCGGCGTTTTCTGGCTGGGCGTCCACGCCGGACTGCGTGGCGAGATGAGCTGGGGGGCCCTGTTCCAGTTCGCCTTCCTGTCGGTGCTGGCGGCCGGTTCGGTCGGCGCGCTCGGCGAGACCTGGGGCGATCTGCAGAAGGCGGCCGGGGCCATGGAGCGGATCGGCGAGCTGATGGACGCGCGCCCGCGCATCGCCGCCCCGCCCAGGCCCACGCCGCTGCCCAGCCCGGCGCAGGGCCGCATCGAGTTCGAGGAGGTGGTGTTCGCCTATCCCGGCCGCCCCGACCTGCCCGCGCTGGACGGCTTTTCCCTGAAGGTGGAGCCCGGCGAGCGGGTGGCGCTGGTGGGCCCCTCGGGGGCGGGCAAGAGCACCGTCTTCCGCCTGCTGCTGCGCTTCTACGACCCGCAGTCCGGCGCGGTGCGGCTGGACGGCGTGGACCTGCGTGCGGCCGACCCGGCCGAGGTGCGCCGGCGGATGGCGCTGGTCGCCCAGGACTCGCCGTTGTTCTCGGGTTCGGCCTTGGAGAACATCCGCTTCGGCCGCGAGGACGCCAGCCTCGAGGAGGTGCGCGCGGCCGCCGGCGCCGCCCAGGCCGGATTCCTCGACGCCCTGCCCGAGGGTTACGAGACGCGGCTCGGCGATCGGGCCCGCACCCTCTCCGGCGGCGAGCGCCAGCGGCTGGCCATCGCCCGCGCCCTGGTGCGAGAGGCCCCCATCCTGCTGCTCGACGAGGCCACCAGCGCCCTCGACGCGGAGAACGAGCGCTTGGTCCAGGCCGCCCTCGACGAGGCCATGGCCGGCCGCAGCACCCTGGTCATCGCCCACCGCCTGGCCACCGTGCTGAAGGCCGACCGGATCGTGGTGATGGACGCCGGCCGTGCGGTGGAGCAGGGCACGCACGACGAACTCGTGGCCCGCGGCGGCCTCTATGCGCGGCTCGCCGCGCTGCAATTCGGGAGCTGACTCTCCTCTCCTATTGGGGAGAGAAGACTACTTGCCGCCGCGCACCTGGACGGCCACCCACGGGAAGTCGGTGAACACGCCGTCGACGCCGCTGGCGTAGAGGGCGCGCAATAGGGCGTGGACGTCGCCGTAGGCCTCCGGGGCGGTCCCGCGCCGCAGCGCCTCTGGCAGGAAGTGGTTCTCGGCCCGGACGGTCCAGGCGTGGACCTGCAGGCCGGTGGCGTGCGCCAGGCCTACCAGCGGCGTGCCCGGCATCGCCGTCTCGGCCAGGTTCAGCACCAGCGGCAGCTCGACGCCGATCCCGTCGGCGTAGGCCTTGATCGCCTTCAGTCCCCCCGGCGTCAGCATGTCGGCGTAGCGGGCGCCCTTGCCGTCGGCCGGCCCGCCGTCGGCGGCTATGAGCTGGATGCGGCGCACCGGCGAAAGGCGGCGGAACCGCTGCAGGGAGTCCGGCTCGAAGCTCTGCACGATGACCGGCGAGCTGCGCGACTCCAGCCCCTGGATCTTCAGCGCCGCCGCCAGCCTGGGTTCGATGGCCAGGCCGACTCCGCGGAAGTAGGCCGGGTGCTTCATCTCTGGATAGATGCCGATGGTCCGCCCGGCCTTGGCGCTCTCGCCCCGGGCCAGTTCGACGATCTGGTGGAAGGTCGGGATGGCCTCGTTGCCGTCGTACTTGGCGTTGGCCGGCCGGATCTTCGGCAGCCGCTCGCGGGCCCGGAGCGTCTTCAGCTCGGCGAGGGTGAAGTCCTCGACGAACCAGCCCTCGACCTGCCGTCCGTCGATGGTCTTGGTCTTCTTGCGGCTGGCGAAGTTGCGCTTGGAGGCGACGTCGGTGGTGGCCGAGATCTCGTTCTCGTGCCGGGCGACGAGGACGCCGTCGCGGGTCGGCACCAGGTCCGGCTCGATGAAGTCGGCGCCCTGGCGGATGGCCAGCAGGTAGGCCGACAGGGTGTGTTCGGGAAGCTGGCCGCTCGCCCCGCGGTGGGCGATGACCAACGGCCGCTTGCCGGCGACCTGCGCCAGCGCCGCCGGCGCGGCCGCGGCGGCGAGACCCGCCGCGGCGAGGGCGCGGCGCGTCAGGCCCATCATGCGGCCGCCTTCAGCCGCTCGAGCAGCAGCGGGTGGAGGTCGAGGTTGGCGCAGCAGACGCTGCCGCGGCCCAGCACGTCGTCGCCGCCGTCGGCGTCGGTCACCTTGCCGCCCGCCTCGGTGATCAGCAGCGTGCCGGCGGCGATGTCCCAGGGCTTGAGATCCCGCTCCCAGAAACCGTCGAAGCGGCCGGCGGCGACATAGGCCATGTCCAGCGCCGCCGAGCCGAAGCGGCGCACGCCGGCGACCCGCTGGGTGATCTGGTGCAGTTCCTTCAGGAACCTGGCGTGCTGGCCGTGGCCGAGGAAGGGAATGCCGGTGGCCAGCAGCGCTTCGTCCAGCCGCGTCCGGGCCGCGACCCGCAGCCGCCGGTCGTTGACGTAGCAACCCTTGCCCTTCTCGGCCCAGAACAGCTCGTTGGTGGCGGGATTGTAGGTCACCGCGGCGACGATGGCGCCTTCCCGCTGCAGGGCGATGTTGATCGCGAAGTGGGGCAGGGCGTGCAGGAAGTTGGTGGTCCCGTCGAGCGGATCGACGATCCAGGTGTGGGTCTTGTCGGTCCCCTCGATCAGGCCGCGCTCCTCGCCGAGGAAGCCGTAGCCGGGACGGGCCTTGGTCAGGGCCTCGAACAGCACCTGCTCGGCCTTGAGATCGGCGGCGCTGACGAAGTCGGCCGCGCCCTTCTTGGAGACCTGCAGTTCGGCCAGTTCGCCGAAGTCGCGGTTCAGCCCGCGGGCGGCCTTGCGGGCCGCATCGCTCATCACCTTCAGGAGGGCGGACTGGGTGGACATTGATGCTCCGTCGACGTCGAGGGGCCGGGATAGTGGCAGGGTGGGGCCAAGGCAAGGCGCCTAGCCGCGTTCGGCCAGCCCCCTGGCGATCTCGCGGTTGAAGGCCGCCACCGCCGCGGCGGGCCCCTCGGGGTGGTTCCAGACGCCCGAAGAGACGGCCAGGAAGTCGGCCCCGGCTCGAGCGATCTCGCGGGCGTTGTCCACCGTGATGCCGCCGATGGCGACGCACGGGACTTCCATGGACTCCTGCCAGATGGAGAGGATCTCCGGGTCGGCCCGGGTCGGCGCTTCCTTGGTGGTGGTCGGGTAGAAGGCCCCGAAGGCGACGTAGTCGGCGCCGGCCTCGGCCGCTTCCATGGCCAGGTGTCGGCTGTCGTGGCAGGTGACGCCGACCATGCGGTCCTTGCCGACCAGCCGCCGGGCCTCGGCGTAGGACGTATCCGACTGGCCCACGTGGACGCCGTCGCAGTCGAGCTTTGCGGCCAGGACCGGCCGGTCGTTGAGGATCACCGCCACGTCGCGGGCGTGGCAGATCGGGGTCAGCACGTCGACGGCGGCCTCGATCACCTCGTCGGGCGCGTCCTTCAGGCGAATCTGCAGGGCCGCCACGTCGCCGGCGTCCAGCGCGTGGGCCAGTTCGCGGCCGAAGGCGGCCAGATCGTCGATGGCGGGCGGGGTGATCAGGTACAGCCGGCAGGCGGGGAAATCGCTCATGGCGGCTCTATATCAGCCCACGCGCAGAAGCGCCCTCAAGGCGTAGGCGACGGCGGCGGTCGCGCCGGCGCCGGCGATCGCGAGCCCTGCGAACCAGGCCAGCCGTCGCCACAGCGGGCCGGCGGGCTCGCCCTCGGGGGGCGGCTCAATGATAGCCCGCACCGGCGCTCACCTTTCCGCGGAACAGCCAGTAGACCCAGAAGGTGTAGCCCAGGATCACCGGCAGCAGGATCGCCACGCCCACCAGCATCAGCCCCAGCGCGTTGTCGGCCGAGGCCGCCTGGCGGAAGGTCATGTCGTAGGGGACGGTGTTCGGGAAGAAGCTGAGCGCCAGGCCGATGTAGCCGGACAGGAAGACCACGCCGGCGCCGACGAAGGGCAGGGCGTGAGCGTGGCGGCGCAGCCCCGCCGCGACGAGGATCAGTCCGACCGCGCCGAGCGCCGGCACGGCGAGCAGCGGGGCG
>JAQVDF010000073.1 GCA_028698405.1 Phenylobacterium sp.
CCTGATGCGGCCGAGGGCCCCGCACCGCCGGTTCCGGCCGGCGCGGATGCGGACGTAGAGGCTCGCTACGCCTTCGTCACCGCCCTCTATGCACAGCGCAGCGCCCTATACGAGATCGTCGCGGGCACCTTGTCGCGCACCTTCTCGCGCGAGGAGATGGAGGATGTCCGCCACTTCCTGACCTCGCCGGCAGGGCGACAGATCGCCGAGCAGCCGCGTGATGACGACGGCTATTCCGGCCGACATTTCGCCGCCCGCATCGGCGTCGCCGCCGGAGAGGCCTTCTGTCGCAAGCGGGAGTGCCTGGGCGCGGAGGCGCCCGCTGCGGCGCCTACACCCTGAGCGGCATCAGGACGTACTGGACGTCCGGGTCGGCCGGGTCGAGCACCAGGGCCGGATCGTTCGGGCCGCCGAAGCGGAACTCGGCGGCGTCCCCGCTGATCTGATCGGTGACGTCCAGCAGGTAGCGGGCGTTGAACGACAGCTCGAAGGGTTCGCCGGAGTAGTCGATCTCCAGCTCCTCGACCGCCTGGCCGGCCTCCATGTTACGGACCGTCAGCACCACCCGGCCGGGCTCGATGGCCATGCGCACCGAACGGCTCTTCTCGGCCGAGATGGTGGCCACCCGGTCGACCGCGGCGGCGAACAGCTTGTTGTCGACCATCATCACCCGGTTGTTGTCCTTGGGAATCACCCGGACGTAGTCGGGGAACGAGCCGTCGATCACCTTGGAGGTGAGCGCGGCGCGGCCGAATTCGAAGCGGACCTTCTGCGGGCTGACCTGCAGGTCGACGCTCTCGCCGGCGTCGTCGAGCAGCCGGCGGACCTCGCCGACCGTCTTGCGAGGCACGATCACGCCGGGCGCGCCGGCAGCGCCTTCCGGCGCCGGCATCTCTGCGAGCGCCAGCCGGTGGCCGTCGGTGGCCACGGCGCGCAGCTTGGCGACACCGCCGTCGCTGACCGTGTGGAGATAGAGGCCGTTCAGGTAGTAGCGGGTCTCCTCGGTGGAGATGGCGAACCGGGTCTTGTCGATCAGCCGGATCAGCTCGTTGACGTCGACGCTGATCTGCCCGGACAGCCCGTCCGAACTCATCACCGGGAAGTCCCCGGCCGGCAGCACCGGCAGGTTGAAGCGCGAGCGCCCGGCGGCCACGGTCAGCCGCGGGTCCTCGCCGGTGAAGCTGAGGGTCACGTCCGCGCCCTCGGGCAGCTTGCGGACGATCTCGTAGAGGGTGTGCGCCGGGGCCGTGATCTGGCCCGGCTGGTCGACCTGGGCCAGGGCCTCGTCGATGATCTCCATGTCGAGGTCGGTCGCGGAGAAGCTCAGCTTGTCGCGATCGGCGGCGAGCAGCACGTTGGACAGGATCGGAATCGTGTTGCGCCGCTCCACGGCGCTCTGGACGTGGCCAAGGGCCTTCAAGAGCGCCGCTCGCTCGATCGTCAGCTTCATCGTTTTGTCCGCACTCCCGCGCAGCCGCCTGTGGGCGCGCCTCACCCCGACTTGGAAGGGACTTCCGACATTAGCGGAAAAGCGGCGCCGCGAAAGGGGGGTGCGTGCGGCGGCTTCGCCCCGCCCGCACGGTGCGGAAGCGGGGCGCGGGACGCCTGAAGTCTAGGAGCGGGTGTCGACCGCCCCGCCCGCCTCGTCCTCGTCGGCGGCGTAGGGCTGGGCGCCCGCCGGGGCCGACGCCGCACCCTGGCCGGAGCCCTTGGCGGCGACCACCACCATGGCCGGACGCACGATACGGCCGAACAGCTCGTAGCCCGCCTGCATGGTCTGCACGACGCAGCCGCCGGCCACATCTTCGGAGGGCTGCTCCATCATCGCCTGGTGCAGGTGGGGATCGAACTTGTCGCCACGGGCCGGATCGACCTTTTTCAGGCCGTTGCGCTCGAAGGCCGCCTGCAGTTCCTTCTCGGTCATCTCCACGCCGAGGACGAAGTTCTTCACCTGGGCCGGCTCGGCCCCCTCGGCCGGCGCGGCGGCCATGGCCCGGGAGAGGTTGTCGGCGACGCCGAGCAGGTCGCGGGCGAACTTCTGGATGGCGTAGGCGCGGGCGTCGTTGGCCTCGCGCTCAGCGCGCCGGCGGGTGTTTTCGGCCTCCGCGGCGAAGCGCAGCGCCTGGTCCTTCAGCGCGGCGTTCTCCGCGCGCAGCCCCTCCAGCTCGTCGGCGGCGTCGGCCACGGCCGCATCGATGTTCTCTTCGGCCGGCGTCGTTTCGTCGGTCATCATCACCCTTTACAAATCCATCACCTGGCCAAGCACGCGGGCGGTGTAGTCCACCAGCGGGATGACCCGGGCGTAGTTCAGGCGGGCCGGCCCGATCACCCCGATCGCCCCGAGCACGCGTTGGTCGCCCGTCATATAGGGTGCGGCGATCACAGCGGAACCCGACAACGAGAAGAGCTGGGTCTCGGCGCCGATGAAGATGCGCACGCCCTGCGCCTCGCGGACGTTGTCCAGCAGGCTGATGAGCTGCTCCTTCTGCTCGAGGTCGTCGAACAGCATCCGCACCCGCTCGAGGTCGGCGAGCGCCTGCGCGTCGCCCAGCAGATTGGCCCGGCCGCGGACGATCAGCGCCCGATCGGAAGCGTCGCCCCCGCCCCAGGCGGCCAGGCCGTCCTCCACCAGGCGAGCGGCGGTCTCGTCGAGCTGGCGACGGGCCCGCTCGAGTTCGCCGCGCACCTCGGCGCGGGCCTCGCCAAGGGTGCGGCCGCGCAGGCGGGTGTTGAGAAAGTTGGACGCCTCTTGCAGCGCCGAGGGCGTGACGCCGGCCGACAGCCGCATCAGCCGGTTCTCCACCGCCCCGTCCTCGAACACCATGATGGCCAGCGCCTGATCGCCGCCCAGGGAGACGAACTCGACGTGCTTGACGCCGGCGTCGCGCACCGGCGTGACGACCACCCCGGCCCCGCCGGCCAGGCCGGAGAGGATGGCGCTGGCCTCGTTGAGCGCCTCCTCGAGATTGCGCCCGCGGCTGCGCAGCCGCGCCTCGATGTCGCGCCGCTCCTCGGCCGCCAGGTCGCCAACCTCCAGGAGGCCGTCGACGAACAGCCGAAGGCCCGCGTGCGTGGGCAGGCGCCCCGCGCTGACGTGCGGCGCGCCCAGCAGGCCGAGCGCCGTGAGGTCCTGCATGGTGTTGCGGATCGAGGCGGGCGAAAGCTGCACGCCGGCCTTGGAAATGGTTCGGGAGCCGACCGGCTCGCCGGTGTGCAGATAGGTCTCGACAACGCGTCGGAAGATCTCGCGCGCCCGCTCGTCCAGTTCGGCCAACGGCGGGCCGCGGGAAAACAGGGGGCTGGTCACGAGGCTGATGGTGGGTGCTGATCGCCCATGGACGAAACTCTTTTGACTTAGGATAAGCGCCCGCTTCCGCCGCGCAAGCGCGGCCCGCCGCGAGAGGACCACCCCCCATGCGCCCTTCCGAACGTGCGCCCGACATGCTGCGCCAGGTGACCCTCGAGACCGGGGTCAACCGCTACGCCGAAGGCTCCTGCCTGGTCGGCTTCGGCCACACCAAGGTGCTGGTGACCGCCAGCGTCGACGAAACGGTCCCCGGCTTCCTGCGGGGACGGGGACAGGGCTGGGTGACCGCCGAGTACGGCATGCTCCCCAGGGCCACCCACACCCGCGGCCGGCGCGAGGCCGCCGAGGGCAAGCAGTCCGGCCGCACGCAGGAGATCCAGCGGCTGGTCGGCCGCTCGATGCGGGCCGTAGTCGACCTGAAGGCGCTGGGCGAGCGGCAGATCACCCTGGACTGCGACGTCGTGCAGGCGGACGGCGGCACGCGCACGGCGGCGATCACCGGCGCCTGGGTCGCGCTGCGCATCGCCACCCGCTACCTGCTGGCGGAGGGGGTGATCGCCAAGGACCCGATCCTGGACCAGGTCGCGGCGGTGAGTTGCGGGATCTTCTCGGGAACGCCGGTGCTGGACCTGGACTACGAGGAGGACTCTTCCGCCGAGGCGGACGCCAACTTCGTGCTCACCGGGACCGGCGACATCGTGGAGATTCAGGCCACTGGCGAGAAGCGAGGCTTCTCGCAGGCCGAGTTCGAGGCCCTGTTTTCCCTCGCACGCAAGGGGATCGCGGACCTGTGCGAACTGCAGAGGCAGGCGACGGGCGGCTGACGCCGCCCGCCCCCGTGCAACGGTCTTAGTAGGGCAGGAGGATGCCGCGTTGAGCGGCTTCCGGCAGACGGGCGAGTTCCCGGGCCAGCGGGGCCAGGAGGGCTTCGATGAGGCGTTCGAAGGCGGCGAGCATGTCGCTGTTCCTTGTTCGTGTGCAAATTTGTTGCACCGCATATAGACTGCAGGCACAGGAAAATCAAGGATCGCGCGGCGGCGCAGCAAAGCTCCGCGCCGCTGTTGTGGCGATGCAACATCACGGATCGGTGAAATTCGTCGCCGCAGTGCAAACAGGCGTCGCCGCAGCGGCGGAGGCGAGGCGGCTCAGAACCCCTCGTCGTCCGGCTCGGGCGAATAGCCGGGGTCGTACTGCAGAAGGTCGCCGGGCTGGCAGTCGAGCTCGCGGCACAGGGCGGCCAGGGTGGTGAACCGGATGGCCCGCGCCTTGCCGGCCTTCAGCAGGGTCAGATTGGCCTGGGTGACGCCGACCCGGTCGGCCAGCTCGGCCAGCGACATGCGCCGCTCGAACAGCACCTTGTCGAGGAGGATGCGGACCGCCATGGCTAGATCGTCAGCTCCGCTTCGCGGCGCAGCCTCGCCCCCTCCCGGAACACCTCGGCCAGCACAAACACCACCAGCACCGAGAACCAGGCGGTGAGCGAGAAGCCGGAATCGAGCTCCTGCTGGCCCGGCAGCAGCCAGGCCGACAGGGCCCAGAAGGCGTAGCGGCCGAGCTCCAGGCCCGCCAGCATCAGCCCGATGACCCTGAGCCGCGTGACGTTGTCCGGGTGGAACGGGTCGCCCGCGGTCAGGGTGGCGAAGATCTTCCGCACCCGCTCGACGATCACCAGCACCGCGCCGACGTAGAGCGTCCAGGCGAACAGCGGCCCCACCACCAGTATGCCGCGGTTGGTGACCTCCTCGCCGTTGGCCGCGCGGAACACGACGTCGGAGAGGATTTCCGGATTGAACGACAGCAGGACCGCCAGGACGGTGATCAGCGACAGGGCGCCCACGCCGATCCACAGGGCCACGTAGATGACGTCGAGGATGGTCTTCAGGAAGCTCGACACCGAGCCCGGGCCCAGGGCGCGCATCTTCTCGTCTCGTCCTCGCCTGAAGCGCGGCCATGCCCCGCGCCGCGCGAGAGCCTAGGGGGCGCGCCGGCCTATGGAAAGGTGACAGGTAGGCCTTCGGCCAACCAGTCACCGCCCGACGCCGGTGACTGTTGCGCGGAGCGCCACCTGTCACCCTCCACCGTGACGCCGCCGCATCGCGAGGCTAGAACGCCGCCCATGCCTCTCAGCCTGCCTGCCGGCCAGAAGATCGTCGTCGCCACCCACAACCCGGGGAAGGCGAAGGAGCTGGCCGCGATCCTCGACAACCGCTTCGAGCTGGTGACCGCCGGCGCGCTCGGCCTGCCGGAGCCGGAGGAGACCGAGACCACCTTCGTCGGCAACGCGCTGATCAAGGCGCGGGCGTCGGCCGACGCCTCCGGACTGGTGGCGCTGGCCGACGATTCCGGCCTCTCGGTGGCCGCGCTGGGCGGCGCGCCGGGCGTGCATTCGGCGCGCTGGGCCGGGCCCGAGAAGGACTTCGCGCTGGCCATGCGCAAGGTCGAGGAGCGGCTGGAGGAGACCGAAGGCGAGGACTCCTCGGCCTGGTTCACCTGCGCCCTGGCGGTGGCCTGGCCGAACGGCCCGGCGGTGGTGGTCGAGGGCCGGGTGGACGGCCAGCTGGTGTTCCCGCCGCGCGGGACCCGCGGCTTCGGCTACGACCCGATCTTCCTGCCGAACGGCCACGACCAGACCTTCGGCGAGATGGACGCGGCCGCCAAGGACGCCATCAGCCACCGCGCCCTGGCCTTCGAGAAGCTCAAGGCCGCCCTGCTGTGACACCCGCCCCGCCGCTGGGGGTCTACATCCACTGGCCCTACTGCGCGCGCATCTGCCCCTACTGCGACTTCAACGTCTTCAGGGACCGCGGGCGGGCGGACGAGCAGGCGGCTCTGGTTCAGGCCATCGCCGAGGACCTGAAGACCCAGGCGGCGTTGACCGGCCCGCGCGAACTGGTCTCGATCTTCTTCGGCGGCGGCACGCCTTCGCTGATGGACCCGCAGGCGGTCGCCGACCTGGTGGCGCTGGCCGGTCGCCTGTGGACCCCGGCGTCCGACCTCGAGGTCAGCCTGGAGGCCAATCCCACCGACGCCGAGACGGCCAGGTTCGCCGCGCTCGCCCACGCGGGGGTAGAGCGGCTGTCGCTCGGCCTGCAGGCGCTGGACGATGCGGCCCTGGCCTTCCTGGGCCGCAACCACGACGCGGCGGCCGGCCGGCGGGCCGCGGCGGCTGCGGCGCGCGCCTTCCCACGGCTGTCGGTCGACCTGATCTACGCCCGCCCCGGACAGACGCCGGCGGCCTGGAGGGACGAGCTCGGCGAAGCGCTGGCGCTCGGCCCCGGGCACGTCTCGCCCTACCAGCTGACCATCGAGGCCGGCACAGCCTTCGACCGCGCCGTGCGCCGCGGACGCTTCGCCCCGCCCGACGCGGATCTCGCCGCCGAGCTCTTCGAGACAACGCAGGCGGTGCTGGAGCAGGCCGGATTCGACGCCTACGAGGTCTCCAACCACGCCCGGGGCGCGGCCGCCCGCTCGCGCCACAACCTCGTCTACTGGCGGGGCTGGGACTACGTGGGCGCAGGTCCCGGCGCGCACGGACGGCTGACCGGCGCCACCGGACGCGAGGCGACCATCGCGCACGCCCGGCCCGCCGACTACATCGCCGCGGTCCGCGAAACCGGCCTGGGGTTCTCCTCCCGCGAGCCGCTTTCCCCCGTCGAGGCCGCCGAGGAGCGGCTCCTGCTGGGCCTGCGCATCGTCGAGGGCGTGCCCTTTGCGGAGCTGGCGGCGCTGGAGCTATCGCCCCGCCACCCGCGCGTCGTCGGACTCGCCGAGGCCGGGCTCGTCGCGGACGATCCCGAACGCCTGCGCGCGACGCCGGCCGGGCGGCTGGTGCTGGATTCGCTGACCGCGCGCCTCGTCGCCTGAGCCGCGTCAGGCCAGATCGGCGATCTCCTCGTCGGTGAGGTCGCCCGGGACGACGGTGACCGGCAGCTTGCGGCTGCCCCACTTGACGCCCTCCTTGGCGATCGAGGCGACCAGCGGCCCGGGGCCCCGGCCGCCGACCGCCGCGGCGAGCACCAGGATCTTGATGTCCGGGTCGTCGGCGACGACCTGGCGCAACGCCGCGCGCGTGTTGTCGGCGTGCTTGATGATGAACTCGGGCGGATGGGCGGTCTCGGCGATGACGAACTCGGCCATCTTCTGCAGCACCGCCTCGGCCTCCTGGCGGGCCTGGCGCTCGATCTCCTCGCGCACACCGCTCCAGTGCTCGAACACCGCCGGCTCGATGACCCGCAGCAGGGCCACATGCCCGCCGGTCGAGCGGGCGCGCCGGCAGGCGAAGCGGAGCGCGGCCTGGAACTCCGGCGAGTCGTCGGCGATGACCAGGAACTTGCGCTGGCTCATGGGGCGGACGGTGAGCGAAGCCGG
>JAQVDF010000074.1 GCA_028698405.1 Phenylobacterium sp.
CTACATGCCCGCCCCCCTGGCCGCCGAGATGGGTCCGGCGGTAGGTGCGTCTCCTGCCTTCGTCTTCATGCTGTGCTCGGCGGCGCTGCTGATCGGCGCCTTCGCCGACCTCGGCCTGGCCGCCTCGCCGAGGCTGGCGGTCCTGGGGCTCGGCGTCTGCGCCCTGTCGGCCTTCGCCATCCTGTCGATGCTCCGGCGCCCTCGCCGCGGATGAGCCGGGCCGGGACAGGCGCGCGCCGCGTCGCTAACCTTCCCGGCCATGCCGCTGATCAGGCCGCTGACCGACGGCGAGCGGGGGCTCGCCCACGAGGTGTTCGCCGACGGCCTCGACGCCGGTCGGGTGCGGCTGCTCGCCATCCCGTGGTGGAATCGCGCCTTCGTGGCCGGCGCGGCGCTGATGGTGTGGCCGGCCAGGGCCATGCGCCCCGATTTCTCCGCCGACGAGGTGCCGCTGTCCATCAAGGCGGTGTTCGTGCACGAGCTCACCCACGTCTGGCAGGCGCAACGGGGCGTCTCGCTGCTGCTCGGCAAGCTGCGCGCCGGCGACGGGCCGAAGAGCTACGCCTACGACCTTTCGACCGGGACGGCCTTCGCCGACCTCAACATCGAACAGCAGGCGATGGTGGTGCAGCACGCCTTTCTGTTGCGCCACGGAGGCCAGGCGCCCTTCCCCGCGGAGGCCTATGCGGCCATGCTGCCGGCCCGGCGGCGCGGCTGAGGTCTCCTGTGCTGTTCGCAAGCTTCCTCTTGCGGGCGCCTGAAGTTTCCCCATATCGCGTGCATCGCCGGGCGCGGAGTTCCGCCGGTCCCGGCCGAGATTTGATCGAACCGGGGACGACCCAAATACGGCGCTTCATCCGAAGGCTTTCGGGGCGTCCGCCAACGAGGAGCGAGCAAGACTCTCTATGAGCAAGATCATCGGCATCGACCTTGGCACCACGAACTCGTGCGTCGCCATCATGGACGGCAAGCAGCCGAAGGTGATCGAGAACGCCGAAGGGGCGCGGACGACGCCCTCGGTGGTCGCCTTCCTGGACGACGGCGAGCGTCTGGTCGGTCAGCCGGCCAAGCGCCAGGCGGTGACCAATCCCGCCAATACGCTGTTCGCGATCAAGCGGCTGATCGGCCGCACCTTCTCCGATCCGATGGTCGAGAAGGACAAGGGCATGGTGCCCTACGAGATCGTGAAGGGCCCGAACGGCGACGCCTGGGTGCGCGCTCACGGCAAGGACTATTCCCCGCAGCAGATCAGCGCCTTCATCCTCCAGAAGCTGAAGGAGGACGCCGAGCGTCACCTCGGCGAGAAGATCGAGAAGGCGGTGATCACCGTTCCCGCCTACTTCAACGACGCCCAGCGTCAGGCCACCAAGGACGCCGGCAAGATCGCCGGCCTGGAAGTCCTGCGGATCATCAACGAGCCGACCGCGGCGGCGCTGTCCTACGGCCTGGACAAGGGCGAGGGCAAGAAGATCGCCGTCTACGACCTCGGCGGCGGCACCTTCGACATCTCGATCCTGGAGATCGGCGACGGCGTCTTCGAGGTGAAGGCGACCAACGGCGACACCTTCCTGGGCGGCGAGGACTTCGACCTGCGGGTCGTCGACTACCTGGCCGACGAGTTCAAGAAGGAGACCGGCGTCGACCTGCGTAACGACAAGCTCGCCCTTCAGCGCCTGAAGGAAGAGGCCGAGAAGGCCAAGAAGGAGCTGTCGACCACCGCGCAGTACGAGGTGAACCTTCCCTTCATCTCGATGAACCAGTCGGGCCCGCTGCACCTCAACATCAAGCTGTCCCGCGCCAAGCTGGAAGCCCTGGTCGAGGACCTGATCGCCAAGACGATCGCGCCCTGCGAGCAGGCGCTGAAGGACGCCGGCCTGAAAAAGAGCGACATCGACGAGGTGGTGCTGGTCGGCGGCATCACCCGCATGCCCAAGGTCGTCGAGGCGGTGAAGGAGTTCTTCGGCCGCGAACCGCACAAGGGCGTCAACCCGGACGAAGTGGTGGCGCTGGGCGCGGCCGTTCAGGCTGGCGTGCTGCAGGGCGACGTCAAGGACGTGCTGCTGCTGGACGTCACCCCGCTGACCCTCGGCATCGAGACGCTGGGCGGCGTGTTCACCCCGCTGATCGAGCGCAACACAACCATCCCGACCAAGCGGAGCCAGGTGTTCTCGACGGCCGACGACAACCAGAACGCCGTGACCATCCGGGTCTTCCAGGGTGAGCGGCCGATGGCCCAGGACAACAAGCTGCTCGGCCAGTTCGACCTGGTGGGCATCCCGCCGGCGCCGCGCGGCGTGCCTCAGATCGAAGTCACCTTCGACATCGACGCCAACGGCATCGTCAACGTCTCGGCCCGCGACAAGGCGACGAACAAGGAGCAGTCGATCCGCATCCAGGCGAACGGCGGCCTGTCCGACGCCGACATCGAGCGGATGGTCAAGGAAGCCGAGGCCCACAAGGCCGAGGACGAGAAGCGCAAGCAGATGGTCGATGCCAAGAACCAGGCCGAGGCCATCATCCACTCGACCGAGAAGTCGCTCGCGGAGCACGGAGACAAGGTCGGCCAGGCCGAGCGCGACGCCATCACCTCGGCGATCGAGGACCTGAAGGGCGTGCTCGAGTCCGATGACCCGGAAGTCATCTCGTCCAAGACCCAGACGCTGATCCAGGCGTCCATGAAGCTGGGCGAGGCGATGTACCAGGCGCAACAGGCGGCCGGCGGCGACGCCGGCGCCCAGGCCTCGAGCGAGGGCGGCGACGAAGACGTCGTCGACGCCGAGTTCGAAGAAGTCAGCGACGACCAGAAGAAGTCGGCGTGACGTTTCGCCCCATGTCGGCCCTCGGCAAGTCGCGCCAGACCGGCATGGGGCCTTTCCGCGTCATGAGCGATGACGGAGCCCCGCTCCGCGCAAGCGCCGCCTTGCGCCGGAGCGGGCGCGATCCCAATTCAGTTCGAGCCTTCCGAGCGCTGACGATCGATGCGTGACTATTACGAGATCCTGGGCGTATCCCGCGGCTGCGACGAGGCGACCCTAAAAGCCTCCTTCCGCAAGCTGGCGATGCAGCACCACCCGGACCGCAACGGCGGGTGCGAAGAGGCCGCCGCGCGGTTCAAGGAAATCAACGAAGCCTATTCGGTCCTCTCCGATCCCCAGAAGCGCGCGGCCTACGACCGGTTCGGCCACGCCGGTGTCAACGGCGGCGCGGGCGGCCCCGGCGCGGCCGGCATGCACGACGTGCACGACATCTTCAACGAGGTGTTCGGCGACGTCTTCGGCGACATGTTCGGCGGCCGCTCGCGCCGCTCGAGCGGCCCGGCCCGCGGCCAGGACCTGCGCTACGATCTCGAGATCAGCCTCGAGCAGGCCTACGCCGGCGCCGAGGTGGAGATCGTCGTCCCCTCGTCGATGACCTGCGAGACCTGTTCCGGCTCGGGCGCGCGCCCCGGCACCAGTCCCACGCCCTGCGGCAGCTGCGGTGGGCAGGGACGTGTGCGGGCGACGCAGGGCTTCTTCTCCATCGAGCGCACCTGCCCCCGCTGCGGCGGCACCGGGCAGCTCGTGCTGGATCCCTGTGAAGACTGCCGCGGAATGGGCCAGGTGCGGCGCGAGCGGCGGCTGCAGGTCCGCATTCCGGCCGGCGTCGACGACGGCGCGCGCATCCGGCTGGCCGGTGAAGGAGACGCGGGCGCCCGCGGGGGGCCGCGCGGCGACCTCTACATCTTCATCTCGGTGCGCCCACACGAGCTGTTCGAGCGCGACGGGCTCGACCTGCTCTGCACGGTGCCGGTGCCGATGGCCATCGCCGCTCTCGGCGGCGAGATCGAGGCCCCCTGCCTGCTCGGCGGCGAGGACTGCGACAGCGAGTGCAAGATCGTCATCAAGGTTCCGGAAGGCGCCCAGACCGGCCGCACCGTGCGGGTCAAGGGCCGCGGGATGCCGTCCCTGCGCTCGCGCGAGCGGGGCGATCTGGTGGTCGAGCTGTTCGTCGAGACGCCGACCAGGCTCAACGCCCGGCAAAAGGAACTGCTGCGAGAGTTCTCCGGTCTCTGCGGCGAGCAGCAGCACCCGAAGTCGGCCGGGTTCATCGGCAAGGCCAAGCGGTTCTGGAGCGAGGTGACCGGGGCGGCCTAGCCGCCTAGCCCATCGCCTTCAGCGCCTGCAGGCCCGACAACAGGGCCCCGAAAGACAGCGCCGCCAGCACAACGATCAGGCCCAGCAGGCCGAAGCGCCGCGCCACGTCGATGCCGGCGCCGCCTACCCCTCCGCGTCCTCCAGGACCGTCCAGACGGTGCACAGCACCTCGCGCAGCAGTTCGTCCGAGGGCCTCTGCGCCGAGCGGCTGCGCAGCACCGCGACCAGCCGCCGGGCCAGCATCGCCCGTTCCGGCCGCAGGGCCGCCAGTTCCGTCTCGAGCTGATCCCAGGTGAACTGCGGCATGGCCGGACTTGGCGCCGCCCCCATCGGCGGCAGTGGAATCAGGTTGGAGCCCTCCGTGTCCCGGAGCGGCGTCCGCACGCGATGCGGCGACATCCCCGGTTCCCCCCGACTCGCGGCCAGAAGGCGCCGCGTCGCCGTCTCCGACGAGCCCCAGCGGTTGGGGCCCCGATTCAATAGGGGGGAGGGCGAAACCCTCGGCCTCGGCAAGCAGGCGGGCGTCCTCGAACCGGTGGCGGGCGCCGAGCCGTCGGCGAGCGTTCTCGATGCGCTCGTCGACGGTGTGCTTGGAGATGCCCAGACGCAGGGCGATCTCCTTGGACGTCAGGTGGCCGTACACCAGCCTCAGGCATTCGCGTTCGCGCGGCGTCAGGAGCTCGATACCGCGATGGACCCCCGGCTGAGACATGAATCTAGTTAGGGCCGGTTTGGCGCGGGCGTCCACCCGTAAAAGGCGAGCATCTCCTGGCCCCGTAACAGACAGTTCTGAAAAAACGTCGATTTTCCAAAGATCGGTGTAACAAGCTCCTCACCCCAGGGATGTGCGCCACGCGTCGCATTGACCCCGCGATGTAGACGGTGAAGCGTGGCCGGGGGGGCAGGGGGTGCGCTCGCGATGCCAACTATCCAGTCGGCCGTCGATCTGTTCCAGGTGCTCGTCACCCATCCGATGGCCTGGCGCAGCTTCAGCATCTACGGGGCTTATACCGCGCTCCTGGCGCTGGCGGTCTGGCGCGGCGGCTGGGCGGAGCAGCTGGCGGCGGGCGGCTCGATCGTCCAGTTCTCCGCAGCGTTCGCGCTGTCGTTCGCCGACGTCTACTGGCCGGGGATCGACCGGCCCTGGACGCACCTGGCCAGCGATGCCGTGTTTCTCGCGCTGTTCCTGCCGCTGGTGTCGTGCAGTCCGCGGATCTGGCCGTTGTGGTTCTACGCCTTCAACCTGATGTGCCCGCTCAGCCTGGCCGTCATGCTGCTGACCCCGGTCGGCACGGCCCCGTTCGGCACCACCCGCTGGATCTGGATGTTGTGCGCCATGGCGGCGTTGGCCGCCGGTGTTGCTGCGCGCCTGGTCCGGCCCGTGGCGCGGCCGGTCTGACGCGTCCGCTGGGTCTCGGCAGGCGTCCACAAAGTCGCCTCATGTGTTAACGCAGCAGCATGGACGATGCGTTGCCCCGCCCCTTCCTGCCACAAGGCGCGCCGGCCGATCTGGCGGCCGGTCCCCAGCAGCTCAGCCACGACGAGCGGCTGGCGATCGCCGATGCGGTGTTGAGCTGGCTGCGCGCCGAGCATGGCGATGATCTGGTGGCGGTGGCGCTGTTCGGCTCGACCGCGTCCAAGTCGGACGGCCCCTTCTCCGACGTACAGATGTGGTCCGTGGTGGAAGACCGGGCCGGCCCCCGGCCGGACCTCGAGTGGATCTGGGGGCCAGGCAAGCTGACCGTCGAGCGGATGACCGTAACCCAGGCGATCACTCGCGCCGCGTGGGTGGACGGTCGCTGGCCGGTCGCCCAGGCCCGCTTCGTGCGCGCCCGGCCGCTGTGGGAGGCGTCGCGCCAGCAGGGCTTCGTCCAGCGCCTGCACGCCGCCGCCGCAGACCTGCCCGAAGCGGCCCGCCGCGAGGCCGCCGCCGAATGCGTGCTGGAGATGTACACGGCGCTCGGCAAGCTGCGCACCTGCCGCGCCGGGCCGAAGGGCGATGTGGTCCGGATCGCCTTCGATTTCGGCGAGCCGCTGATGCGGCTGGTGGCGCTGCGCCACCGCTACGTTTTCGGCTCCTCGCGGCGGATGCTGGCCGAGGCGCACCAGCTCGACGGCCCGCCCGGCTACCAGCCACTGCTGGAGCGTCTGGCGGCCGGCCCCTACCGACCCCCGGACGAGCTCGTCGGCGCGGTCGACGACTGCTGGGCAGGCGTGATCACTTGGGCGCAGGACGAGGGGCTGGACCTGTCGGCCTGCCTGACTCCCATCCACCAGCCGGCCGGCGTCGAGGGGCCTCCGGAGCCGCCCGCCGACCGCGACGAGTTGGGACTGGGCCCCCCGCCGCTGCCCGCCGCCGCCGCCAAGCGGCGACGCCGGCGCGGGATGTTCGGCCGGCGCTGACGCTGCGTCGGCTTGCGCATCGGCGCGGGCGCGGCCACAAACCGCGCCTGAGAGCATAACGAGGCGAGGATCCGAATGGCCGACGAATTCGACATGCCGAAGGGCGACCTGATGGCCGGCAAGCGCGGCGTCGTGATGGGCGTCGCCAACCACCAGTCGATCGCCTGGGGCATCGCCTCCCAGCTCGCCGCCCAGGGCGCCGAGATGGCGTTCCTGCACCTGCCGGGCATGGAACGGCGTGTGCAGCCGCTGGCCGAGAGCATCGGCGTCGAGCAGGTGATCCCGGCCGACGTCACCGACAACGCCTCGATGGAGCAGGCGTTCGGCGCAGTCGCCAAGGCGTTCGGGACCATCGACTTCTTCGTCCACTCGGTGGCCTTCGCCAACAAGGACGAGATCAAGGGCAGCTTCGTCGAGAACACCACCCGCGAGGGCTTCCTGCGCGCGATGGACATCTCGGTGTTCAGCTTCGTGGATTCCACGCGCCGCGCCGCCGCCCTGATGCCGAACGGCGGCTCGGTCATCTGCATGACCTACCTCGGAGCCGAGCGTGCGATCCCCAACTACAACACCATGGGCGTGGCCAAGGCGGCGCTGGAATCGGCCACCCGCTACGCGGCGCGCGACCTCGGGCCCAAGAGGATCCGCGTCAACGCCATCTCGGCGGGCGCCATGCGCACCCTCTCGCTCGCGGGCATCTCGGGCGGACGCTCGATGCTGGCCCAGGGCCGGAACCTGTCGGCGATGAAGGAGGACACCTCGATGGAAGGGGTGGCCGGCTGCGCCCTGTGGCTGCTCTCCGACCTCGGCCGCTCGACCACCGGCGAGGTAGTCCACGTCGACGCGGGCTTCCACATGATGGGCCTGGCGGCCGACGACGAAGGCTAACCGTAGGCGCGCATGAACCGGTCGGCCGCCTCCTCGGCGATGCGGTCGATCTCTACCGGGGTGATCTCGCGGCCGACGCCCAGCAGGCCGGCGATCTGCAACGAGCCGATCGCCATGCCCCGGAAGATCTCGGCCGCCAGCAGCGGGTCGGGCACGTTCAGGCGGCCGGCCTCGTGCTCCTCGGCCAGGAACTCGGCCAGCCGTTCG
>JAQVDF010000075.1 GCA_028698405.1 Phenylobacterium sp.
GGCCAGGGCCTTCTCCAGCGCCTCGCCGGCCAGGGCCCCGTGGCCGTCCGGCCCCACCATCTCGCGCCGGAAGCAGAACCGGCAGTAGACGGCGCAGGTGTGGGTGACCTTCAGCAGCACCCGGTCCGGATAGCGGTGGACGATCCCCTCGACCGGCGAATGGGCGAGGTCGCCGATCGGGTCGGCCAGCTCGCTCGGCAGGGTCCGGAGCTCGGCAGGGTCGGGCAGGAACTGGCGCGAGACCGGCCCGGTCCCGCCTTCGGCCGCGATCAGCTCGGCCATGACCGGGGTGACCGCCACGGCGTAGCGTTCGGCCACAGCCTGCAGGCCCGGCAGGTCGGCGGCGTCGGCAAGGCCGGCTTCGGCCAGAGCCTCGGCGCTGCGCAGCGTCTTGGATGGGATCATCGGGACGGGTCGAACTCGGGCACGGGCGTCCATAGCACCTGCTCGATCCGCTGGGCGCCCATGGCCAGCATCACCAGCCGGTCAAAGCCCAGCGCCGCGCCGCTGGCCGGCGGCATCTTCGCCAGCGCCGCCAGCAATTCCTCGTCGATGGGGTAGCGCTCGCCGTAGACCCGCTGCTTCTCGGCCATCTCCGCCTCGAAGCGGCGGCGCTGTTCGGCCGGGTCGGTCAGCTCGCCGAAGGCGTTGGCCAGCTCCACCCCGCAGGCGTAGAGCTCGAAGCGTTCGGCCACCCGCGGGTCGGACGGCTTGGATCTGGCCAGGGCCGCCTCGTGGGTCGGGTATTCGCACAGGATGGTCGGTCGGCCGTCGCCGAGATGGGGCTCGATCCGCTCCACCAGCACCTTGGAGAAGACGTCGGACCAGGTGTCGTCGGCGGCGACGCGGACGCCGGCGGAGCGGGCGGCGGCCGCCAAACCCTCTCCATCCACCTCGCCCTGCCCCACGGTGGCCAGCAGGTCGATGCCGGCGAAGCGGTCGAAGGCTTCGGCCAGCGTCACCCGATCGGGCTCGGCGAAGGGATCGGCGGTGCGGCCGCGGAACGACAACACCCTGGATCCCGCGGTCTCGGCCGCCAGCGACAGCAGCGCCGCGCAGTCGGCCATCAGCGTCTCGTAGGGCGCGCCGGTGCGGTACCACTCGAGCATGGTGAACTCGGGGTGGTGCAGCGGCCCGCGCTCGCGGTTTCGGAACACCCGGGCGAACTCGAAGATCGCCGTCTCGCCGGCCGCCAGCAGCTTCTTGGCCGCAAACTCCGGCGAGGTGTGGAGATAGAGCGCCCACCGCTCGCCGGCCGGTCCCAGGGCCTCGGTGACGAAGGCGTGCAGGTGGGCCTCGTTGCCGGGCGAGACCTGCAGGATGCCGGCCTCGATCTCGGTGAACCCCTGGACCTCGAACCAGCCGCGGATCGCGGCCTTGATCCGGCCGCGCGCGACGAGCAGCGGGCGGCGGTCGGCGTGGCGCTCGGGGCTCCACCAGGGCGAAGGGGCGGCGTTTGACAAGCTGGACCTGCAGGCGAGCGCGACGCGGCGGCGACTGGCGATTTTCCGGCAATCGCTATAGGTGCACGCGCAAGTCGCGTTTAGCGAAAAATGGACCGCGACGCCCTGGGGCGGCCGCGCACACGAGAACGAAGGACACGAAAGACGTGAAGGTCGCCGCCAGCTCGCTCCGGAAAGGGTCCGTCGTCGACATCGACGGCAAGCTCTATGTGGTTCTGAAGGCCGAGAACATCCACCCGGGCAAGGGCACGCCGGTGACCCAGCTCGACATGCGCCGGATCTCGGACGGCGTGAAGATCTCCGAACGCTACCGCACCACCGAACAGGTCGAACGCGCGTTCGTCGACGAACGCGACCACACCTTCCTCTACCAGGACGGCGAAGGGTTCCACTTCATGAACCCGGAGAACTACGACCAGCTGGTCGCCAGCCCGGACGTCATCGGCGACGCCGCCGCCTACCTGCAGGAAGGGATGACCGTCTCCCTCTCCACCCACGAGGGCGTGCCGATCGCCATCACCCTGCCGCAGCGCGTGACTTTCGAGGTCGTGGAGACCGAGCCGGTGGTGAAGGGCCAGACCGCCTCGTCGTCCTACAAGCCGGCCGTGCTCTCCAACGGCATGCGCACCATGATCCCGCCCTACATCACCGCCGGCACCAAGATCGTGGTGCTGACCGAGGACGGTTCCTACGTGGAACGCGCGAAGGACTGAGGCTTTCGGGGTCCTTCGCGCCCCCTGTTCCTTCTCGGCCGGTTCCAACCCGCTCCCCCTGGCGAAGGCCGGGAGGAGCGGGTGTGAAGCGCCCCCCTAGAGCTTCTGAGCGATCAGCCAGTAGAGGGCGAACATCGCCGCAGCTGGCGTCAGGAAGGCCCCGGCGGTGAACCATACGGACTGCCGCTCCGGCGGGATGGCCGATACCAGCAGACCGCCCAGGAACACGGCCAGGAAGATGGCCAGGGCCGTGCCGGCGATGTTGATGATCTCTTTCGGTATCGCGATGCGCCCACGCGGGCGCGCGCCGTCGAGCGACATGTCTATCCTCCCAAGCCCGCGGCGGCGCCTATGCTGGCGCTTTCACCGCGTCCGGAAGCATGAGGCCAGAGGCGCGAGAAGTTGGCAAGCGGCAGAACGCCGCTCTGCAGTGAAGCTTGCTCCGGCGGGTCCCCCTGCCGCATACGAGCGCGATCCCGAATCGCATCACCCTCCCCCACGTGCCCAAGACTGCTCAAGCCTCGCTTTTCGACGACGCCCTGAACCCCGCGCCGGCCGCCCCGCTGGCCGAGGCGCACGAGCCGCGCCCCGATCCCGCGGTGGTCGGCGCGCGCCCGGCCTCCAGCGGCTACTCGGCCAAGGACATCGAGGTTCTCGAAGGGCTTGAGCCGGTCCGCAAGCGGCCGGGGATGTACATCGGCGGCACCGACGAGCGGGCCCTGCACCACCTGTTCGCCGAAGTGCTCGACAACGCCATGGACGAGGCCGTGGGCAGCTTCGCGAAGGTCATCGAGGTTTCGCTGGCCGCCGATGGCGCCGTCACCGTCCGCGACGACGGCCGCGGCATCCCGGTGGACCCGCACCCGAAGCATCCGGGCAAGTCGGCCCTGGAAGTGATCATGACCGTCCTGCACTCGGGCGGGAAATTCTCGGGCAAGGCCTACGAGACCTCCGGCGGCCTGCACGGGGTGGGCGTCTCGGTGGTCAACGCCCTGTCCGAGCACGTCGAGGTCACGTCCTGGAAGGACGGTTTCGTCTGGCGTCAGGCCTTCTCGCGCGGCAAGGCGCTGGGCCCGATCGAGAAGCTGGAGCCCACCAAGCGGCGCGGCACCGCCGTCGCCTTCCGGCCCGACCCGGAGATCTTCGGCGAGGGCTGCGCGCTCAAGCCCGCCCGGCTCTACCGGATGGCGCGCTCGAAAGCCTACCTGTTCGGCGGCGTCGAGATCCGCTGGAAGTGCGATCCTTCGCGCATCCACGACCAGACGCCGGCCGAGGCCACCTTCCGCTTTCCGAACGGCCTGGCCGACTTCCTGGCCGAGCGGGTGAAGGACATCGAGACCGTCACGCCCGAGCCGTTCGCCGGCCGCTACGAGCGCAAGGGCGACCCGCACATGGTGGAATGGGCCGTCGCCTGGACCCCCGCCGGGTTCGGCGACACCGACGGCTTCATGCAGTCCTACTGCAACACCGTGCCGACGCCGGAGGGCGGCACCCACGAGGCAGGGCTGCGCGCCGCGTTGACCCGTGGGCTCAAGTCCTACGGCGAGCTGGTCGGCGAGAAGCGCGCCAGCCTGATCACCGCCGAGGACGTCATCGCCCAGGCCGGGTGCATGGTCTCGGTGTTCATCCGCAACCCCGAGTTCCAGGGCCAGACCAAGGAACGGCTGTCCTCGACCGAGGCCCAGCGGCTGGTCGAGACCGCCCTGCGCGATCCCTTCGACCACTGGCTGGCCGGCCAGCCCAAGGCCGCCGGCGCCCTCCTGCAGTTCGTCATCGAGCGGGCCGAGGAGCGGCTAAAGCGTCGCAAGGAGAAGGAGGTCGCCCGGGCCTCGGCCACCCGCAAGCTGCGGCTGCCCGGCAAGCTGGCCGACTGCTCCGGCCAGGCCACCGACGGCACGGAAATCTTCCTGGTCGAGGGCGACAGCGCCGGCGGCTCGGCCAAGCAGGCGCGCGACCGTCGCACCCAGGCCATCCTGCCCCTGCGCGGCAAGATCCTGAACGTCGCCTCGGCCGGCGCCGAGAAGCTGGTGGCCAACAAGGAGCTGGCCGACCTGCTGCTGGCGCTGGGCGTGCAGCCAGGCGCCAAGTTCAAGGAAGACGATCTGCGCTACGAGCGGGTGGTCATCATGACCGACGCCGACGTGGACGGCGCGCACATCGCCAGCCTGCTGATCACCTTCTTCTACCGGACCATGCCGGACCTGATCCGCTCGGGGCGCCTCTACCTCGCGCTGCCGCCGCTCTACCGGATCAGCCACGGCTCGAAGGTGGTCTACGCCAAGGACGACGAGCACCGCGAGCAGCTGCTGGCCACCGAGTTCAAGGGCAAGAAGCCGGACATCAGCCGGTTCAAGGGCCTGGGCGAGATGATGCCCGCCCAGCTCAAGGAGACGACCATGGATCCGAAGACCCGGACCCTGGCCCGCGTCACCCTGCCCCGCTCGGAAGACGCGGTGGACGACCTGGTAGAGACGCTGATGGGCCGCAAGCCCGAGCTGCGCTTTCGCTTCATCCAGGAGAACGCCGAGTTCGCCGCGGCCGACCTCGACGTTTGAGCCCCGGCCCGGAACGGCGAGGCACCGGTCACGTTGTCGAAGCGAGGCCGTCCTCGGCCGCCGCCGTCAACCCGAGGGTGAGATGACTGCGCCTCGCGTTGACAGCAGGGCCTTTCTCCCTATGTTCCGCCCGGCGCGGACGAGCCTCGTCCACGCCGCCGCACGTCGGGACGGCGCGCCTCAGCGCCCGACCGACCGCCCGATTAGTCGACCATGACCGAATTTGTTGAACTGGGCCTGTCGCCCGCGACGCTCGCCGCTGTCGCCGACACCGGCTACACCACCGCAACGCCGATCCAGGCTCAAGCCATCCCCGTGGCGCTGCAGGGCCGTGACATCCTCGGCATCGCCCAGACCGGCACCGGCAAGACGGCGGCGTTCACCCTGCCGATGATCGACAGGCTGGCGGCCGGACGCTCCAAGGCCCGCATGCCCCGCTCGCTGGTGCTGGCCCCGACGCGGGAGCTGGCCGACCAGGTCGCCGCCTCGTTCGAGCGCTACTCCAAGGGGCAGAAGCTCTCCTGGGCGCTGCTGATCGGCGGCGTCTCGTTCGGCGACCAGGAGGCCAAGCTCGACCGCGGCGTGGACGTGCTGATCGCCACCCCGGGCCGGCTGCTCGACCACTTCGAGCGCGGCAAGCTGCTGCTCACCGGCGTGCAGATCCTGGTTGTCGACGAGGCCGACCGGATGCTCGACATGGGCTTCATCCCGGACATCGAGCGCATCTTCAAGCTGACCCCGGCCAAGAAGCAGACGCTGTTCTTCTCGGCCACCATGCCGCCGGAGATCACCCGGCTCACCAAGCAGTTCCTGAACGATCCCCTGCGGATCGAGGTGGCCCGCCCGGCCACCACCGCCGAGACCATCGCCCAGCATCTGGTGCCGATCCCCACCGCCGACCCCAAGGCCAAGCGGGCGGCGCTGCGCGCGCTCGTCGAACGGGCCGACGTGAAGAACGGCATCGTCTTCTGCAATCGCAAGAGCGAAGTCGACATCGTCGCCAAGTCGTTGAAGAAGCACGGCTTCGACGCCGCGCCCATCCATGGCGACCTGGATCAGGCGACGCGCATGCGCACCCTGGAGGCGTTCCGCAGCGGCGAACTGCGCCTGCTGTGCGCTTCGGACGTGGCCGCCCGCGGGCTGGACATCCCGGACGTCAGCCACGTCTTCAACTACGACGTGCCGCACCATGCCGACGACTACGTGCATCGCATCGGCCGCACCGGCCGGGCGGGCAAGTCCGGCCAGGCGTTCATGATCGTCACCCCGGCCGACTCCAAGAACCTCGACAAGGTCCAGAAGCTGATCGCCAAGAGCGTCGACAAGATCGAGCTCGACCTGGACTGGGAGAACCTGAAGGACGAAGGCCGCGGCGGACGCGAACGGGGCGGTCGCCGCGAGCGCGGGGCCCGCGCCGAATCCGGCGAGCGCAAGGAACGCTCCAGCCGCCGCGAGCGGCCGGCCGAAGCCGCGCCCGCCCCCGCCGAGCCCAAGGAATCCGTCGCCACGGCGCCTGCCCCCGAGCCCGCGGCTGAACCACCCGCTCGCGGCGGCGCCCGCAAGAGCCGCGAGCGTCCGCAGCGCGAGGCCGAGGACGAGGGCGCCGTGGTCGGCTTCGGGGCCGAGGCCCCCGCCTTCCTGCTGCGCCCGGTGCGCCCGTCCTAACGCGCGGAAACCTACCGGCTTAACCCTCCATTCGACTATCCCGCCTAGGCTGCGCTCGTGGCCTGGGGAGCCGTTGCGGCGCCCCGTCGCCGGGAGACGATGCGGATGCCCGAGGGAGTCGACAGCAGGCTGCGTGAGCGTGGCGGATACGCCCTCGCCCGCAAGGCCGTCGACGCCATGGAGCGGGCCGGCGTCTGGCCCACCGCCGTCAACTTCGAGCTCTGGGTCAACTACGTCGCCGATCCGCAGGGCCCGCTGGGTCGCGAAATCGAGCGCCTGCTCACCTCCGGCGAAGCGTTTACCGAAAGCGTGGCCGAGAAGCTGGCGGCGGAGTTTCTCCCCAAGTCGCGGCTGAACGACCACATCCGTGACGCCGGCGACCAGCTCGGCCGCGAACTGGCCGCCGTGTCGCTGGCCATCGCCGACGCCCAGAAGACCAGCTTCGTCTACGGCGAGACCCTGGCGGTCGCCAGCCGCAGCCTGAACGCCGTACAGGACGTCGACCGCCTGAAGGCGACCGTCGACACCCTGTCCACCGCCACCCAGCGGGTGCAGGACGAGAACCGCGCGCTCGAGGCCCGGCTGGCCGAATCCAGCGCCGAGGTGAATCGGCTGCGCGAGCACCTGGAGCAGGTGCGCCGGGACGCCACCACCGACGGCCTGACCAATATCGCCAACCGCAAGGCCTTCGACGCGCGCCTGCAGCAGGCCTGCGCGGACGCCCAGGAGAGCGGCCGGACGCTGGCCCTGGCGGTGCTCGATATCGACCACTTCAAGGCCTTCAACGACACCTGGGGCCACCAGACGGGCGACCAGGTGCTGCGCTATGTGGCCAGCGTGATCGGCCGCAACTCGCCTGCGCCGCGGTTCTGCGCGCGCTACGGCGGCGAGGAGTTCGCGGTCATATTCCAGGGCGAGACGGCGGCCGACGTCTACGCCGCGCTGCAGACCATGCGGACCGAGATCAGCTCGCGAATCCTCAAGCGCCGCGCCACAGGCGAGGACCTGGGGCAGATCACCGTCTCGGCTGGCATGGCCATGCTGCGCCCGGACGAGACGCCTCACTCGCTCGTCGAGCGCGCCGATGGGGCTCTCTATGCTTCCAAGCGCACCGGCCGCAACCGCGTCACCAGCGCCGAGGCGATCGCCAACGCCGCCTAGCAGGCTGTTGAAGAAGTCCAGCGGCGTGCGACGAAGTTCATTTCGTCGTCGGCCCTGAG